>CACWLH010000086.1 GCA_902761625.1 uncultured Erysipelotrichaceae bacterium | reverse complement strand
CGAAAATAAAATCCGAACCTTTTCATTCTAAAACCCCAGTGTTTAAGCCAAATATGAGAAAAGGTTCGGATTTATCAAAGGTTCGGATAATTTGAAAAGGAAGCTTTTTCAGCTTCCTGATTCAATCACATATTCGCAGCCGATGTCGTTGTTGATGACACCTTCAGGCTCTAAGACAAAGATATTGTACGTATAGATCAGTTGAGACGTATCATAGCGGTATGTATATGACGTAGTTTCTTCCAGCAGTTTTTCCCCTTCTTTGAGCTCATAGGTTTCCTGCTTGGTTGAGGCTTTGAATCTGCTGAGTCTTGCAAGAAGATCCGCTTCATCAGCGCTGCCGTCCATATTGGCATACCAGAGATCAGTGATCTTTCCGTTTTCAATGCCGCAGGTGATCGCCTTGTTGGTGGAAATCTCATTGCCGATTTCATAGCGAAGACTGATCTGTCCGGCGGTTTTTTCATCATCATAGAAATGAATCATGACACTCCAGCTGTTAAAGTCAATGTCCGGATAATCCTCACGGATTCTTTTGATAATCTCATCCGGAACAATTCCTTCCGCATACGGCTGACGTTTCGTTTCTTTAAGACCTTCCGCCTTGAGATCAACATTTTCATGAACCGGTTCATTCACTTCTGATCCTTCCAGCCAGTGACCGAGTTTCAGAACGGTCTTTCCGGTTTCATCTTCTGATTGTATGAGCTTTGCGGATGTGCATCCGCATAACAGGAATGCGGCACAGATACAGGCTGTCAGTCGTTTCTTCATCAAACAATGATGTCCCATCATGCATAGTTCTTCCTCAGTTCTTTGTGTCAAAGCTGCGCACACCGCGGATTTCAATCGTGATCGAGCCGTCATCATGAGACAAGAATGCGATCTTTTCACGGTCTTCCGCAAGGCTGCCGGGGAATGAGATCTCAATGCCGGTATCAGTCACGATCTTCTGCTTTTTCATGGATGCGGTCACGGAACGTTTGGGCAGCTCCACTTCCTGGGGCAGCTCCTTCTGCTGTGCTTTGCTGATAAAGACTTCAGCCATTTCCGGCTCATCCTCAAAGACTTCCGAAACCAGTGTCTGCGGTTTGAAGGCCATGCCTTCATTCACGCTTTCACTGATATGGTTTTTGACTTTGCTTAAGATCACGGCCGGATTCTCATCGAATTCCTCTGCCACTTCCAGAGCGATCTCTTTGACGGTATTGATCACTTCCTTATGGGAAATGCCTTCTTTTGATCTGAGAAGTGTATCGCTGACCAGGCGCCGGTCTTCCTTCCATTTCCCTTCATCCACCATTGAAATCTCATGATTGAGCAGATTGATTAACGCAAATGCGCTTAACGGTTTGGTAAATGAAGGCAGTGAGGAATGATTGAAACTGATCGTGTTGAACACCCTTCCCTCCCTGACATCGGAAAGATAAGTCATCGTTTCCTGTTCCTCAAGGAATACCACCGCGATATAAGGCACATCGTCATCCCTGAAATCCACGACCAGGATTTCAAAGGAACGGGGCTCCTCGTCCTCGAAATAGGAAATGATTTCCGAGAGGGCTTCAGCCGAAAACTGCGCGAGATTCTTTTCATGCGCAAAGTATTCCTCAAGCAGTTTTTCAAATTCACTGCCTTCAAGGAATTCACCCTTGCGTGCCCGCATGTCGTTTTCGCATCGTGTCACATAGCGGCTGACATATTTTTCAATCATCGGATCCTCGAGATCGAGCGTTCTTTCAGACAGACAGATCTGATGGCGTCTGCCATCGATCACATGAAGAATCGCCGACTGTATCTCAAGGCCATGACTTTTGATTTCCATGATATCTTCCATTTCACTCATGGCTGTTCTCCTTTTATTTCACACGCGTTCATTATACACGCAAACAAAAAGGAGGCACATCCATTTGGGATGCGCACTCCTGATGAATCATTTCACGCTGACGAGATAATGATCCTCATCTGCGTCAACCAGGATTGTCTTGCCGGCGATATCCGGATTTTCCAGAATCACCCTTGCCACCTGGGTTTCCACTTCACGCTGGATGTGACGCTTCATCGGACGCGCTCCATAGAGCGGATCAACGCCGCATTCAATCATTCTCTTCTTCGCGTTTTCACTGACTTCAAGTGTCACGTCCTTTGCCCTCAGGCGCTCTTCCAGCTGCCTTAAGAACTTCTCGGCAATCTTCACAAGCACGCTTTCATCCAGGGCGTTGAAGACGATGATCTCATCGATACGGTTGATCAGTTCCGGTTTGAAGAACTTGTGCACCTCTTCGAGATAATGGTCCTCTCTGGCCTTGGCATCTGTTTCAAAGGCATACTGGGAACCGAGGTTGCTGGTCATGATGATGATCGTGTTCTTGAAGTCGACCGTCACACCTTTGGAATCGGTGATTCTGCCGTCATCGAGAATCTGCAGAAGGATGTTGAATACATCCGGATGCGCCTTCTCAATCTCATCCAGAAGCACGATGCTGTAAGGACTTCTGCGCACTGCTTCGGTCAGCTGTCCGCCCTCATCATAGCCGACATATCCCGGAGGAGCACCGATCAGTCTGGAAACGGAGAACTTCTCCATATATTCAGACATGTCGATTCTGACGATCTTGGATTCATCATCAAACAGCTGTGCCGCAAGCGCCTTGGCCACTTCGGTTTTACCGACGCCGGTCGGACCTAAGAAGAGGAAGGAGCCAAGCGGTCTGTTTTCATCCTGGATCGCTGCCTTGGAACGCATGATCGCATCGGATACCAGACGCAGTGCCTCAGGCTGTCCCATGACACGCTGTTCAAGCACTTCGGGCAGATGAAGAATCTTCTGACGTTCGGTGCTCATCAGTTTTGCGACTTCGATGTGTGTCCATCTTGATACGATCTTGGCGATCATATCCTCGTCCACAACCTGGCGGATCATTCTGTCCGCTTCCGCCTTGTCAGCGGCTTCAATGCGCTTTTCAAGGCTCGGAATGGTGTCATATTTGAGTTTTGCGGCACGTTCGTAGTCCGCATCATTCTGCGCCTGGGTCAGTTCCAGTTTTGCCCTTTCGAGCTGTTCTTTGGTATCCTTAACCGCATCAAGCTCTTTCTTTTCCGCCTGCCATTTGGAGAAGCGGACCTCTTTCTTCTCATTGAGGGAAGCGAGTTCCTTTCTGATCTCTTCCAGTCTTTCCTGCGCTTTAGGATCATTCTCCTCTTTCAGGGAAGTTTCCTCAATCTGAAGGGTCATGATCTTACGTGAGAGCTCATCGAGTTCCGCCGGCATGGAATCCATTTCCACACGGATACCCGCACATGCCTCATCGATCAGGTCGATCGCCTTGTCAGGCAGGAAACGGTCGGTAATGTAACGGTTGGAAAGAACCGCGGCTGCGATGATCGCCTCATCCTTGATCTGAACACCATGATGAGATTCAAATCTGTCCTTGAGGCCTCTGAGAATGGAGATGGTATCCTCCACACTCGGTTCGGAAACCATGATCTTCTGGAATCTTCTTTCCAGGGCACGGTCCTTCTCAATGTATTTTCTGTATTCGTCAAAGGTTGTCGCACCGATGCATTTGAGTTCGCCTCTTGCCAGCATCGGCTTGAGCAGGTTTGCGGCATCCATGGAGCCTTCGGTCTTTCCAGCACCGACAAGATTATGGATCTCATCGATGAACAGAATGATATTGCCGTCGGCTTTCTGGACCTGTTTGAGCACGCCCTTTAAGCGTTCCTCAAACTCGCCTCTGTATTTGGCACCCGCAATCAGGGCACCCATATCCAGCTCGATCAGTTTCTTTTCCTTTAAGCCAAGGGGCACATCGCCGTTCATGATGCGCCATGCAAGACCTTCCACGATGGCTGTCTTGCCGACGCCCGGCTCACCGATCAGTACCGGATTGTTCTTTGTCTTTCTTGAGAGAATCTCAATGACTCTGCGGATTTCCTCATCGCGTCCGATGACCGGATCAATCTTTCCGTCACGGACCTCCTGGACCAGATCATGGCCGTATTTGCTGAGTGCATCCAGCTGGGATTCATTGCTCTTTTCATCCATTGTCATGCCGCCTCTCCTTTCTTCCTCCGCTTTGCGCACATTCTGCGCATTCAGAGGAAATCTCTTTTTCATTTCAGCGATCACAGGCGCATCTGTTTCCAGCATACCGATCAGCAGAGCCGCAGTGCTCATATAGGAGTCGCCCTGTTTTTTCATGTAATCCAGCGCTTTGGTATAAGCCGCGGATACATGACGGGAAAGTCTTGGCTCATTGCCGCCGGATACCGATGGCAGACGCTTGAGGTATTCGTTCACAAACGAAAGCAGTTCATCCCTGTCAACTGACAGTCTTTCAAAGATCCCGTCCAGACCGCCGTCTTCAATCATGGCGGAAAGGATATGTTCACACGATAGTTCGGCATTGGAATTCTGCTGCGCTTTCGTCAGTGCGTTCATGATAATCGACTGAAGAATTTCAGTCATCTGTTCAATGTTCATAACTGCCTCCTTTCAAAGGACGCAGGAATCAGGAGAAGTTCTTCTTGAAGCGGCTCCAGATACTTTCACCAGCTCTGGTGCCCTGAAGCTTCTGAAGTTCTTTGTACAGCTCCTTTTCCTTATGTGAGAGATTGTCATCCACGGTGATGCTGACAACGCAGATCTGATCTCCGGTTCTGCCGGTGCGGGCTTCATTGATGCCTTTGCCGCGCAGTCTGAACTGTTTGCCGTTCTGGGTGCCGGCAGGAATCTTCATGGATACATCGCCATAGATGGTCGGAACATCGATGGTTGTGCCGATCGTCGCATCCACCGCGGAAACAGGGATTTCAAGATAGATATTGTTGCCGTCGCGTTCGAACTGCTTGTGGGCCTGGATATGAACCTCGATGTAAAGATCTCCGTTAGGACCTCCGTTGAGACCTCTTTCGCCAAGTCCCTGGACTCTGAGCATCTGTCCGTCCTGGATACCGGCCGGAATGTTGATTTCTCTTTCAACTCTTCTCTTGTTGTAGCCCTGGCCTTTGCAATGTGGACAGATCTTTTTGATCTTCTTGCCGGTTCCATGACAGTCAGGACATACGCCCTGGGTCTGGAACACACCGAACGCGGTGCGCTGCTGCTGAATCACTGTACCGGTGCCGCGGCATCTGGAACAGGTAGCGACATCACTCGGTGTGGCTGCCCCGCTGCCTCCGCAGGCGGAACATGTCTCATCGACTTCGATATTGATGCTTTCCTTTTTGCCGAAGCATGCGTCAAGGAATGAGATCCTCACATTCATCTTGCGGTCATCGCCTTGTCTGGGACCTCTTTGGCTGCGTGCGGATGAGCCGAAACCGCCCATGCCTCCCATACCGCCGCCGAAGAATGAGGAGAAGATATCATTGAGATCATCCATGCCGCCGAATCCGCCTGAGAATCCGCTGAATCCGCCGCCCGCCTGGCTGCCGTCCATTCCGGCAAAGCCGAACTGGTCATAGGTCGCCTTCTTCTGCGGGTCGGAGAGCACTTCATAAGCCTCGTTGATTTCCTTGAATTTTTCCTCGGCATCGGGTGACTTGTTCACATCGGGATGATATTTCTTTGCAAGCGAACGATATGCCTTCTTTATTTCGTCATCACTCGCGCCTTTTGAGATACCGAGTACCTCATAATAATCTCTCTTTTCAGCCATATCACTGCTTGTCCTTTCTTCTTTAAATCAGAGGATGCGGAATCACATCCGTCAATTCCGCATCCTCTCTTTCTCAGTTAGTTCTTATCGGAGAATTCCGCATCAATGATGTCGTCGTCATTGTTGTTAGCGGATCCGTTGTTCTGATAGGACTCATTACCGAAGCCCTGGTTCGGGTTCGGATTGCCCTGGTTCTGATACATTGCCTGAGCCATATCCTGAGCCGCCTTCTCCAGTGCATCGAGCTTGTCCTTCAGGGATGCCATGTCATTCTTGTCAATGCATTCCTGGAGTTCATCTCTGAGCTTCTTGACCTCATCCTTCTGCTGCTGTGAGACATTCGGATTGTCATTCTTGAGGGTTTCATCAATCTGGTTGATGTAAGCCTCAGCTCTGTTTTTTGTCTCGATCTCTTCCTTGCGCTTGTCATCCTCAGCCTTGTGAGCCTCAGCTTCCTTCACCATGCGGTCGATCTCATCTTCGGAAAGTCCTGAGGAGTTTGTGATGGTGATGGACTGCTTCTTGTTGGTTGCCTTATCGACAGCGGATACATTGACGATACCGTTGACGTCGATATCGAACTTGACTTCGATCTGAGGAATGCCTCTTCTAGCCGGTGCGATACCGTCGAGCTGGAAGTTGCCGAGTGTCTTGTTATCATTTGCCATCGGTCTTTCACCCTGCAGGACATGGATGTCAACTGCCGGCTGGTTGTCAGCCGCGGTGGAGAAGATCTGTGACTTGGAAGTCGGGATGGTTGTGTTTCTCGGAATCAGAACGGTCATGACACCGCCCAGTGTTTCAATACCGAGGGACAGCGGTGTGACGTCCAGCAGCAATACATCGTTGACATCGCCCTTGAGGACGCCGCCCTGGATTGCGGCACCGAGTGCAACGCATTCATCCGGGTTGATGGACTTGTTGGGCTCTTTGCCCAGTTCTCTTCTGACTGCTTCCTGGACAGCCGGAATTCTTGTGGAACCGCCTACCAGCAAGACCTGGTCAAGATCGCTTGCGGACAGTTTCGCATCGCGCAGAGCTGTTCTGACCGGAACCATTGTTCTTTCAACGAGGTCCTTTGTCATTTCATCGAAAGCCGCTCTTGTCAAAGTTGCCTCCAGATGGAGAGGTCCGCTTGCGCCGGCGGAGATAAACGGCAGTGAGATCTGTGTCTGAACCATGCCGGAAAGGTCTTTCTTGGCCTTTTCAGCTGCTTCCTTCAGTCTCTGCAGAGCCATCTTGTCAGCCTTGAGGTCGATGTTGTTCTCACGCTTGAAGTTGGCTGCCAGCCAGTCAATGATCTTGTTGTCGAAGTCATCGCCGCCCAGATGTGTGTCACCGGCTGTGGAGAGAACTTCGAATGTGCCGTCAGCGATATCGAGAATGGAGACATCGAATGTGCCGCCGCCAAGGTCATAAACCAGAACCTTCTGTTCCTTGGATGTGTCCTTGTCAAGTCCGTATGCCAGTGCGGATGCGGTCGGTTCGTTGATGATTCTCTTGACATCCAGACCGGCGATTCTGCCTGCGTCCTTTGTCGCCTGACGCTGTGCGTCATTGAAGTAAGCAGGAACTGTGATTACCGCTTCGGTAACCGGTTCACCAAGATAAGCTTCCGCATAGCTCTTGATGTAGGACAGAATCATAGCGGAAATTTCCTGCGGTGTGTACTGCTTGCCTTCCATGGTCACCTTTTCATTTGTGCCCATGAGTCTCTTGATGGAATATACTGTGTCCTTGTTTGTGACGATCTGACGCTTTGCGGCATCGCCGACGATTCTCTCACCGTTTTTGAATGCAACGACGGACGGAGTTGTTCTGTTGCCTTCAGGGTTTGTGATAACCTTGGCCTCGCCGCCTTCCATAACAGCCGCGCAGCTGTTTGT
>CACWLH010000085.1 GCA_902761625.1 uncultured Erysipelotrichaceae bacterium | reverse complement strand
TATAACGAGAGACATTCGTTAAAATTCAGTTGAACCGCGGTGTGCCGAACGGCACGCACCGTGGTGTGAGAGGGAATAGTAATTACTCTCTACTCGATTATACAAAAAGAAAAGGGAGCGCGGGGCTCCCTGATGATGATTATTTCATGAACTGTGCAAGGAGGTTGAGCAGTGCGGTTCCATCCAGTGAGGATGTGTTTGCTGTGCCACTGCCGGTCAGCGGAATCGCATTTGCGGGCTGTGTCTGCTGAACAGGCTGAGCGGTCTGTGCAGGCTGGGCTGCCTGCTGTGTGCCGCCAAGAAGGCTTCCGAACAGTGCGCCGAGCGGATTGACAGCCTGCTGCGGCTGCTGCACCTGCTGTGTCTGCTGAACAGGGCTGAGTCCGAAGAGATTGAGCAGTCCGCTGCTTTGCGGCTGCGCCTGCTGCTGGGTTGCTCCGCCAAGAAGCGCGCTCAGAAGATCGGTTGAGCTGGCTGCCTGCTGCTGGCTGCCGCCGAACATACCGAGAAGGCTGGAGAGATCAAGGGCATTGCTCTGCTGAGGCTTGGCAGCGCTGGTTGCGGCTGCGAGTCCGGAGAGGATCGCCGGAGCGATGGATGCGAGGCCTCTTGTGACCTGTGCATCGGTTGCGCCTGTTTCAGCTGCGAGTTCCCTGATCACTGTGTTCTTGTCATCGCCGAGGATATGGCCGATGATCTTTTCGCCGTCTTTCTCATCCGCTTCATCAATCTGTTCGGTCATGGTGCGGTTGCTGGTGTGCTGGGTCAGGGCACCGAGCAGAGACTGTGCGCCATTAGCGGAGGAAGCGTTCTTTGTCATGTATTTGATCAGCAGCGGGATGGCTGCGACGATCAGCTTCTTGACAAGCTGGCTGGTGAGGCCTGTCTTCTGCGAAACGGAATTGACAGAGCCGGCGGTGGTCATTGTGCTTAAAAGCAATTGTAATAGATTCATTGTATCCCTCTTTCTTTTTCTGCGTGATTACAGCAGTGATTTCTGATTTCATTATACAACATACATTTTTGACGAAAAGGAAAGAAGGTAAAAATGGGACCTGATCCTGTATACTGAAGGCATGAAAACAACAATCTTAATGATTCGCCACGGACAGACGGCGATGAACCATGCGAAACTGCTGCAGGGCAGAAGCGATATCCCCCTCAACGAAACCGGCAGACAGCAGGCCTGCGCAGCCGGTGCAGCCATGAAGGAAAAGGGAATCGTCTTTGACCATGTCTTTTCAAGCCCTCTGCAAAGAGCTGTGGAGACCGCATCTCTGATCGCAGGTACCAATCGGAATGTCATCACGGATGAGCGGCTGATTGAAATGGATTACGGTCCGTATGAGGGCATGGACCTGACACAGCCGGATGAGGCAATCCGCACTTTCTTCTCTGATTTTGTGCATCATCCCGCACCAGAGGGGATGGAACAATTGGATCATGTTGTGGCAAGACTCGGAAACTTTCTCGAAGAGATCAAAGCGAAGGGAATCAGCGGAAACATTCTGATCAGCACGCATGCGATTGCCATGAAAGGCGCTCTGGAATATCTGAGTCCCGATTCCGGCGGAAGCTACTGGTCAAAATATATCGGCAACTGCGCGGTCTATGTCAGCGCTGTGGAAAACGGTGCGTTCACGGTTCCTCAGGAAATGAAACTGTGAGGGATGCAGTATGAATGATGAGATTGTGGAATTGCTGATGGCAGTGCTCTATACGGTCAGATACCGTCATTTTCAGGCAAAGCGGAAAGGGCTCAGCGGTGAACAGCTTGCAGAGAGCCACCGCAGAGATCAGATTGAAATCCGTGAGGCGGTACTCAAAATGATGAATCCGGACCCGGAGCCGGAAGAGGAAAATACGGAAAGACTGCTGCACTGAGTATTCCTGAATATGAAAGAGATTCATCCGTTGGTGTATTGCGCGGAAGAATCTCTTTATTCGATGAGTGCAACCAGATCTGAACCTGCACGGACAAGGCATCTGATCTGGCAATCTGTGAATCAGAAGTTGCTTCTGTATGCATATCTGCGCATAATTTGTTATACTGAGAGCACAATCAGGAGAAAGCAGATAATGAAAACCTTATATCTGATGCGCCACGGTCAGACGATGTTTAACGTTGCCCACAAGATTCAGGGCTGGTGCGATGCGCCGCTCACCGACCTTGGCAGAGCCCAGGCGGAAGTGACCGGTCAGTGGTTCCGTGACAGGAATATCACGTTTGACTATGCTTATTCTTCCACATCGGAACGGGCAGCTGACACTTTGGAAATCGTTACCGGCGGCCAGATGCCCTATGAAAGAATCCGCGGACTTAAGGAATGGTTCTTCGGCAAACTGGAAGGCCATGATGAATCATTGAATCCTTCTTACCCGTATGGAGACCAGTTCAAGCAATACGGCGGTGAGGGGGAAAAGGAATTCCAGGACAGATTCAGCAGCACAGTCACAGGCATTATGAACATGACAGAGGACAATACCGTGACACTGATCGTTGCCCATGGCGCCGCATGCGGACAGTTCTTCAACAAATGGCAGGACTATACGCTGATTCCGAAGAAGACAGGCATCGGCAACTGTGCGATTTTCAAATATTCTTATGACGGAGTTGTCTTTATGTGTGAGGATCTCATCATCCATGACTTCTCCGGCCTCGATCCTGAATTATCCAAAACCGTATACATAACAGGCAGGAAATAAAACAATGACAGACAGAGAAATGTATGAGATTTACCGGAAATGGATTCTTGAGCAGACAGATTCCTCATATGAGATCAATGTGAAAAGCGAGGATGAAATCGACTTTGTGACGGACAATGCCGTCGGTCATGTGCAGTTCTATCATCTGGAATATGAGATCTGCGCACTGACAATTGAAACGGAAAAATCCGATGAGCCGGTGTTCTTCCTGCACTTTGAAATCAAGGATCTTGATCATGCCAAAGATCTGTTCACACAGATGATTGCCTCACTGAAAAAAGCAGGCCTCGACAGCAAGGTCAAAGTCCTCTTGAGCTGCACCTCCGGTTTCACCACTTCCTTCTTTGCGGATAAGCTTGGCAGTGCGGCGGAAACACTCGGCCTGGAATATGAGTTCTCGGCAGTTCCTTATACGGATCTGTTTGAGGCTGCTCTGGACAGAGATGTGATCCTGCTGGCACCGCAGATCGGCTATCTGCTCAAAAAGGCAAAAGAAGTTCTGAAAGATAAAATCGTCATCCAGATCCCCGCTGATGTGTTTGCCTCATACAATGTCAACAGAACATTTGATCTGATCAAAGAGGAGCTTGATAAACAGCAGAAGGAAGAAGAGTTCGTTGAGGACATTCATGATCCGGAATGGGACAGCGCGATTGCCATTGTGGCGATCATCCGCAGAAACCGCAGATTCGAGATTCACTGGCGCGGTGCAAACAAAGAGGAAGCGATGGAACGCGGTGTTGCCATCAAGGACGAAATCAACCTGCGCGACCTGGAGGACGTGCTCGATGTCCTGTTCATCAATCATCCGGAAATCAAGGGCGTTGCCATTGTCGCACCGGGCGTTGTCTATGAAGGCCGTCTGACACTGCCTTCAGTGAAGATCTTCGATGTTGATATGGTCGGTGAATTCACAAAGAAATACGGACGCACATTTATTCTGTGCAATGATGCCAATGCGACAGCCATCGGCTATTATGCAAATCACCGCGACTGCGGCAATCTGCTTGCCTACTATCATCCGCTTGGCAATGTCGTCGGCGGTGCAGGTCTGGTCATCAACGGCAATCTGGTTTTCGGAAAGAAGGATTTCGCCGGTGAATGCGCCAATTATCTGAGAACGCTCAACTTCTCCGAAGACAGATATGATCTTGCCAGAACACCCGAAGGCATCGTTGAACTGATCACCAAACTTGTTCTGCCGATGATCTGCACAGTCGGTCCGGACACCCTGGCGGTGTATTGCGACCTGCTCACCGATCCGGAAGAATTGAAGGAGAGCCTGAAGAAATATATCCCTGAGCGTCATCTGCCTGAGATCACCAAAATGGACAGCCGCTTCTGGGAACTGTTCTATGGCGCCGGTGTGCTGCTTTACAATGTTCTGCACGGCCATTACAAATACCGTGAAGATCTGAATGAATTCAGAAAATAATAATCCATAAAATAAAAATGAGATTCTGTTTCCTTGCAAAGGTCAGGAATCTCATTTCTTTTTGTGGTGGGGGATAACAGGAGCCGGATCTGTCCGCATGAAGCGTCTGTGTTCAAAGCTTGTCTGTTTCAAAGATATCAGCCCCGCTCATCTGCGGTATGCTCAGCGGTTTCTCTTTCTTCGAGGAAACGGATCCAGCGGGCATATCTGTCACGGTTCTGATTCAGAATCACGCAATGATAATGCATTGTCGCTTCCGGATCAGGAATTTTAATGAAGATACGTCCGTTGTTTTCATTGCTACGGAAAAGCCGGATCGTCAGATCCGACGCAAAGGCGGGAAGGGTGGATGCGTTGATGACAGCGCTCAGAGATTCCAGTGAATCCTGAAGCACGAACTTTGAATCAGGCATCATGCGTACGGTCAGATCATGCCAGAGGCCGACCTCGCCGGCCATGACAAATGTTTCACCGTTCATCTGACTGAATGTCAGTCCCTGGTCTTTGAACAGGACAGCCGGATGGGCCGGTATCAGAGAGAAATAAAGTGTTTCCGTTCCGCACGGAATGCAGATGGTATCTTCATCCTCATATGCATGGGCGAGGATCACAAAGCCGTATTTCCCTGTCTGCAATCCCTTCAGCAATGCCTCTTCACTTTCCATTTCCGAAGAGACTTTCATCCTGGGATAAAGCTGGGTCAGATGCAAAGGCATTTCCATCATCGGTCCCGGCGTGCAGTAGCCTGCGGAAATGGTATGCAGACTGGAATCATAATTGCGGACAGCGGTGATCATGTCTTCTTCCGACTCGAGAATTCTTCTTGCCATGGAAGCGGCAATCTTTCCGGTTTCATTGAGAGCGATTCTGTTCTTCGTTCTTTCAAACAGAGAAACACCGAGCAGATCCTCAAGCTTCTGCATAGAGCGGCTTAAAGCCGGCTGAGAGATATGCAGATGTTCTGCGGCCGCGGAAAGTGTACCGCAGTCATAGAATGCACATAAGGCTTCTAATAGATAGATTTCAATCATAACAGTTTTCCTTCACTATGCGTTTCAATTATAGCACGCTTAACTAACCGGCATTGTACACATGCATAAAATATGATTATCCTGTAAGTGTAAACAGAAGGAGATACAGATATGGAATACCTCACACTCAACAACGGAAACAGAATGCCGATGGCAGGAATCGGCGTATTCCTGCTCAAGCCTGAAGAAACTGAACTCTCCGTCCTCAGCGCCTTGGCTGACGGAATCAGACTCATTGACACAGCAAATGCATATATGAATGAAAAGGCTGTCGGACGTGCCATCGCCAAGAGCGGCGTGGCAAGAGAGGATATCTTCCTTGTCACGAAGTTATGGCCGACGGTCTATACAGATGAAAATGCCATCGATGAAACACTGGCAAGACTCGGCACGGATTATGTCGATCTGCTGTTTCTCCACCAGCCGGCAGGCGACTGGAGAACAGGTTATAAGATGATGGAAAAAGCCTATAAGGAAGGCAAGGTCAAAGCACTCGGTCTTTCCAACTTCCCGATTGAATGGCTGAAGGAAATCATTGAAACAGCTGAAATCAAACCGCAGATGGTGCAGGTGGAAGCGCATCCTTACTATCCGCAGACAGAACTGAAGAAGATGCTGGCTGAAACAGGAATGGGACTGATGGCATGGTATCCGTTAGGACATGGGGATAAGAACCTGATCAACGAACCGATTTTCACAAAGCTGGCTGAAAAGTACGGCAAATCCAATGCCCAGATCATTCTGAGATGGCATGTGCAGTCGGGCGATGTCATCTTCCCGGGTTCCAGAAACCCCGCCCATATCAGGGACAACTTCAATATCTTCGATTTCTCACTCACTGATGAGGAAATGGCAGAGATTGCCAAAGTGAACAAGAATGTCCGCTACTACAATGCCACAATCGAAGATGCGCAGAAATACGCAAAGATGAATATGGACTTCAATGCCCAGGAATAAGGAGAAAAAACATGGAATATGTCACATTGAATACAGGTGCAAAGATGCCTCAGGTCGGTTTCGGTGTCTTCCAGATTCCCGATGCGGATGAATGCAGAAGAGTTGTGATCGATGCCATCAAGGCAGGCTACCGTTCCTTCGACACAGCTGCTTCCTACATGAATGAAGAAGCGGTCGGTGCAGCGATCAAAGAAGCCATTGATACAGGACTTGTTACAAGAGAAGAACTGTTCATCACATCCAAGATGTGGGTACAGGATATGAAGAATTATGACATGGCAAAGAAAGCCATTGACACATCCCTGGAAAAGCTCGGTCTTGAATATCTCGATCTCTATCTGCTCCATCAGGCAATGGGCGATTATTTCTCAGCCTACAGAGCGATGGAAGACGCGTATAAAGAAGGCAAACTGAAGGCAATCGGCGTTTCCAACTTCTTCCCGAACGTTCTGATGAACCTCGTTGAAAATGTTGAAATCAAGCCGGCTGTCAATCAGGTTGAACTGCATCCGTTCTTTGCCCAGACTGCAGCTCTTGAAAACATGAAGGAACTCGGTATCCAGCCGGAAGCATGGGCACCTCTGGCAGAAGGAAAGCACGGTATCTTTACCGATCCTGAACTGACGGCAATCGGTGCGAAGTACGGCAAGAGCGCTGCCCAGGTCGTTCTGAGATGGAATGTACAGAGAGGTGTTGTCATTCTGCCCAAGAGCACAAAGCCGGAAAGAATGGCACAGAACAAGGATCTCTTTGACTTCACATTGACCGACGAGGAAATGGAACAGATCACTGCGAAGTCTCTGGATCATTCCGAGATCATCAACCATTTTGATCCAAAGCTCGTTCAGTTTTTAAACAGAAGAAATATCCACGATTAAAGGAGGATCACATGCAGGAAAAACTGTTTGCATTATCTGACGCGTTCTGGAACGCGATGAAAAACCGGGATGGCGAAACGATGTATGCCATCGCGGATCCCAACTGCAATTTCGTCCATATCGGCACCAATGCCAATCTGGATAAAGAAGTGAAATACTACACGGACGGCGTTTTCCAGCCGACGGACATCACCGTCCATAACCGTGAACTGCATGCCTTCGGCGATACCGCGATTGTCCTGACTGATGTTGACTATGGTCTGATGCTCGACGGCAAACCGACAACACATCATTTCATGGTGACAGAGGTATACCAGAATCAAAGTGATGACTGGAAACTCATCCAGTTCACATTCACCGCTCTGGTTCACTGATTATTACAAATAAGGTCAGCTTCGGCTGGCCTTTAAAGAAGGAGAGAAGATTGACCTTTACAAAGAATACAAAAATCAGAGATGTGATCAACGATCCGGCTTTTCACGGAGACGGCAGACTGCTGTTCCCGGTTCAGAGAGGATACATGTCAGGAAACACCCTGGGAAGCATGGATCTGACCTGGTATTCAGAGATTGATGGCAATATGACAGTAACCATCTGCAATCATCTGAAGGAAAGAGCCGAAGCAGGAGAAAAGATCTTCTTTGATATCTACAGTGAGGAAGAAAAGAAAGCAGACCCACGTAAAAATGATACCGGCCTCTGGTATTTCAAAGGAGAGCCCGGAAGCCGCTTTGCTATATGCAATGCCGGCGGCGGTTTTGCCTACGTCGGTGCCATGCATGACAGTATGCCCCATGTATATACACTGTCACAGAACGGATACCACGCCTTTGCCCTGATTTACAGACCTGGGGCACAGACCGCCTGTGAGGATCTGGCAAGAGCCATTGCCTT
>CACWLH010000084.1 GCA_902761625.1 uncultured Erysipelotrichaceae bacterium | reverse complement strand
TCATCATCTTGAACAGATACTTGAAGACGGTCAGGAACCTCTTCTCAAGGTGATTGACCTGCATACAAGCTTCACAACGGATAACGGAGAGGTCCAGGCTGTCAACGGTCTTAGCTTCAACCTGAATCCCGGAACCACACTCGGCATTGTCGGTGAATCCGGCTCGGGCAAATCGGTAACCGCTTATTCCATCATGAGAATTCTCGAATCCAACGGTCATGTGACCGGGGGTAAGATTCTCTTCAATGGTGAGGATATCGCTTCCTATACGGAAAAGCAGATGGCTGATTTCCGCGGCAACAAGATTTCAATTATCTTCCAGGACCCTATGACTTCACTCAATCCGGTCTATACCATCGGCAACCAGATTGTCGAGGCGATTATCCTGCACCAGAATGTCACAAAGGAGCAGGCGAAAGAAGAAGCCATCGAAATGCTGAAACAGGTGGGAATCAATGACGCGGAAAGACGTTTCAAGCAGTATCCGCATGAGCTCTCAGGCGGCATGAGACAGCGTGTCATGATTGCCATGGCGCTTGTCTCCAAGCCTTCCATCCTGATCGCGGATGAGCCAACTACCGCTCTTGATGTGACCATTCAGGCCCAGATTCTCGAACTGATGCAGGAACTGCAGAAGAAATACCATATGGCAATCATCATTGTCACCCATGACCTTGGTGTCATTGCCCAGATGGCGGATGAGATTGTTGTCATGTACGGCGGACGCATCTGTGAAAGGGGAACAGCGGAAGATATCTTCTACAATCCCTGCCACGAATATACAAAAGGACTTCTGAAATCCATTCCCAATGTGGACAACATGAAGGAGAAGCTGATTCCGATCGAAGGATCGCCGATCAACCTTCTGAACCTTCCCAAAGGATGCGCGTTCTGCGCAAGATGCGCCAAAGCGATGAAGATCTGCCTTGAGCAGGTGCCGCCGGAATTGAGAATGCCGGACGGTCATCTGGCTTCCTGCTGGATGAATGTGAAAAACAACAACTACATAGAAGTGGGGGCAGACGCATGAGTACAGAAAACAAAAGCGAATACCTCGTTGAAGTAAAACATCTCAAAGAGTACTTCCCGGTCAGAACGGGTTTCATGAAAACGATTCCCCTCAAGGCTGTGGATGACGTCAGTTTTTCGATCAGACCCGGTGAGACACTCGGTCTGGTAGGTGAATCCGGCTGCGGCAAAACAACAGTCGGCAGAACACTGATGCATCTGTATAAGCCGACCGCCGGCGAGATTTATTTTGAAGGAAAACAGGTTACCGAGAAGAACATCGGTGAATTCCGCAAGGACATGCAGATGGTATTCCAGGATCCCTATTCCTCACTTGATCCAAGAATGACAGTTGAGGACATCATCGGCGAGCCGCTTGATGTGCATAAGCTGTATTCCACAAAAGAAGAGCGCCGTCAGAAGGTTATGGACCTGATGAGTCTGGTCGGACTCAACGCTGAGCACGCAACCAGATATGTCCATGAATTCTCCGGCGGTCAGAGACAGAGAATCGGTATTGCCAGAGCGCTGGCGGTCAATCCGAAATTCATCGTCTGCGATGAGCCGGTTTCCGCCCTTGACGTCTCCATTCAGGCCCAGGTCATCAACATGTTCGAAGAGCTTCAGGAAAAGCTCGGTGTGGCATATCTGTTCATTGCCCATGATCTGCTTGTCGTCCATCACATTTCCGACCGGATCGCCGTTATGTACCTTGGCAGAATGGTTGAAATGGCGGACGCCGATGAACTGAATGAGAATCCGATTCATCCGTATACACTCTCGCTGCTTTCCGCGGTTCCGGTCCCTGATCCGAAAACCGCCAAGGCTTCGCAGAGAATTATCCTTGAGGGCGATGTACCAAGCCCGCTCAATATGCCTTCAGGCTGCGCGTTCCGCACCCGCTGCCGCTATGCGACAGAGCAGTGCGCAAAGGAATGCCCGGCTTTGACGGACAGAGGCAACGGCCATATGGTTGCCTGCTGGAATAAATAAGGTTTCAAACTCATAAGGAGGGAAAAAAATGAGTATGAAAAAGATGATGGCCTCCGTCCTTGCAATCGCTCTTCTGGCTGGATGTTCTTCTTCTACACCGGCAGACGGTTCTTCGGACGCAGAAGGCCAGGGTGCTGAAGCATTCGAATCAACACTCTATCCGACACCGGAAGGCGTCACTTACACAGCTTCTTCTACAAACGCTGCCGCTCCTGACTGGGCAAAGTATGACGAGCTCGTCAGCCAGATCAGAACAACTCTTGACATGGATGAGCGTGTCAGTCTGCTCCACCAGGCTGAAGATATCCTGATGGGCACAGCTGCTGTTATCCCGCTGTATTACTACAATGACATCTTCATGCAGAAGACAGATGTTGACGGAATCTATTCCAACGTCTTCGGCAACAAATTCTTCATGTTCGCAACTTCCCCGCGCAGTGTCCTGAAGGTGAACCTGGCTTCCGAACCGGATAAGATTGACCCGGCTCTGAACTCTTCCGTTGACGGCGCATGCCTTGATGTCAACCTGTTCTCCGGTCTCTACACATATGACAAGGACGGCAACCTGGCGCCGGATCTGCTGGATCATGAAAATCCTTATGAGCTTTCTGAAGACGGAACAGAGTACACATTCCATCTGCAGGAAGGCCTGAAGTGGTCCGACGGCGAGCCGCTGACAATGAACGATTTCGCTTATGCATGGAACCGTGCGGTTGATCCTGCAACAGCCGCAGACTATGAGTATATGTATGCTCCGATCGCCGGCTATGAAGACGGTGCTCTGCAGATTGAAGTTGTTGATGATTACACAATGACAGTCAAGCTCGGTGCTCCGACTGCTTACTTCCTCGACCTCATGGCTTTCCCGGCATTCTTCCCGGTCAAGCAGAGTGAAGTTGAAGGCGCTGAAGGGTTCGCTGAGAACCCCGGCGCATGGGCAACTGAAGCAGGCTTCGTTTCCAACGGCGCTTACACACTGGAATCCTGGAAGCACGATGAGTCCATGGTCTTTAAGAAGAACCCGAACTATTACAGAGCTGACGAAGTCACAATCGAAGAAATCGACTTCATGCTTTCCGCTGATGATACAGCCATCTTCGCTGCATTCAACGCCGGCAACCTCGATTTCGCTGACTCCGTTCCGACAAACGAAATCGCTTCCGTCAAGGACAGCCCTGAATTCCATGTCATCGACAACCTCGGCACATACTATGCATGCTTCAACGTCAACAGCCCTGTATTCGAAGGCAAGACAGTTGATCAGGCAATCGCTATGAGAAAGGCATTCTCCCTGCTCATCGACCGTCAGTACATCTGCGACACAGTCGGTCAGACAGGCCAGATCGCTGCTACTTCCTACATCCCTGCAGGTATGGCAGACGGCAACGGCGGTGTCTTCAAGACAGCCGGCGCATGGAGCTATCCAAACGGATCTGACGGATACTATGATGCGGAAGTCAGTGAAACAGCAGTTGAAGAAGCACGCAAGCTCCTTGAATTCGCAGGCTACACATTCGATGACAGCGGCAAGCTTTCCGCTGATACACCGATCAACATCACATATCTGACAAACGATTCCTCAGGCCACGTTGCAGCAGCTGAATCCATGCAGCAGGACTTCTCCGAGGTCGGCATCAACATGGAAATCAAGACTGAAGACTGGAACGTATTCCTTGATGACCGTAAGAACGGCAACTATGACTTCGCCCGTGAAGGCTGGCTCGCCGACTTCAACGACCCGATCAACATGATCGAAATGTTTGCTTCCTACTCCGGAAACAACGATCCGCAGTTCGGCAAATAAGATCTGATCAGAAAATGGAAAAGACTCCGGTGAAAACATATGGCTCGCCGGAGCCTTTTTTCTGCAAAGATCATCATACAGAAGAAAGCAGAATCATTAACAACGGGACGGCTGTTCAAAGCCGCCCCGAAATTATCTGTGGATTCACTCAGTGAATTATCTGAAGAGAACGCTGTTGAAGACGTTTTCCAGATATTCCTGTCTGCCGCTGCCCGGCAGTTCAGGTGCGCCGAGCTTTTCCGCATAAGCGGAGAGTTCTTCCAGAGTCGCCTGGTTTGCGCGGATCTTACGACCCAGTTCGCCATCCCATGAAGCGTATCTGTCTTTGATGAACTGATCGATGCGTCCGTCCTCGATCAGCTCTGCCGCCTTGATCAGGCCGAGCGCGAATGTATCCATACCCAGGATGAAGGCATAGAACATGTCTTCATATGTGTAGCTGGGTCTTCTGTTTTTGGAGTCGAAGTTGAAGCCGCCGGTCAGACCGCCGTTTTTCAGAACTTCATACATGCATCTGGTTGCCTCATAGACATCGAAGGGGAATTCATCGGTGTCCCAGCCCAGCAGTGTGTCGCCCTGGTTGGCGTCGATGGAGCCCAGCATGCCATTGATTGCGCTGATGCGCAGATCATGCTGGAAAGTATGGCCGGCCAGTGTCGCATGGTTGGCTTCGATGTTCATCTTGAAGTCCTTGTCCAGACCGTACTGGCGCAGGAAGCCGATTGCGGTTGCAGCATCGAAGTCATACTGATGCTTCATCGGTTCCTTCGGTTTGGGCTCAATATAGAAATCGCCTGTAAAGCCGATGGATCTGCCGTAGTCAACCGCCATATGCATGAGGGCTGCGATATTTTCCTGTTCCAGTTTGACATCGGTATTGAGCAGGGTTTCATAACCTTCACGTCCGCCCCAGAAGACATAGCCGCGTCCGCCGAGTTTGACGGTCAGATCCAGAGCCTTTTTGATCTGGGCAGCCGCAAATGCATAAACATCAACACTGTTTGTGGAGCCTGCGCCGTTCATGAAACGCGGGTTGGAGAACATGTTCGCGGTTCCCCAGAGGCACTTGATGTCTGTGCCTTCCATCTTTTTCAGAATGTAGTCGCTGATTTCATCAAGACGTCTGTTTGTCTCCTTGATATCATCGGCTTCCGGAACCAGGTCGACATCATGGAAGCAGAAATATTTGATTCCGAGCTTCTGCATGAATTCGAAGCCAGCGTCAACCTTTGCTCTTGCATGTTCCATTGTGCCTTTTTCGCAGCCGAATGATTTGTCGGCTGTGTCGCGGCCGAACATGTCAGTGCCGGCAGCGCCGAGGTTGTGCCACCATGCCATCGCAAACGGCAGATGCTCACTCATCTTTTTGCCCATGATCACGCGGTCGGCATCGTAATATCTGAATGCCAGGGGATTCTTTGATCCAGGTCCTTCAAACGGAATCACGGGGATGTTTTTGAATACAGTCATGATTTTCTCCTCCTTCTTACAGTTCTTTGAATATCTCTTTGAGAGCCGGATAGATTTTCCGGAATGTCCAGTACTTTTTCTCATAGCGCGCGGCGGTTTCGGGATCTGGCAATACCGATTCCCGGACGGCTGCGAAGCTGTCCGCACACTCCTGAATGGTGGCGAATCTGCCGGATGCGGTCATGGCAAGCAATGCGCCGCCATAGCCCGGCCCTTCCTCGGTGAGCGGAATGTCAATGCGGATGTTCAGAACGTTTGCGATGATTCTGCGCCATAATGCGGATCTGGCACCTCCGCCGCAAAGGGTGGAAGATGTGATTTTCTGATGTGCGCCGGCTGCTTCCAGACAATCGCGGAAAGCGAAGGCCACACCTTCAAGAACCGCAAGATCCATCTCCGCTTTTGAGGTGGTCATGTCCATGCCGACAAAGCAGGCGCGTGCTTCCGGATCATTGAGCGGGCTGCGCTCTCCCATCAGATAGGGCAGGAAATAAACGGTTCCGTTTCCGAGCTGGTCTTCTTTGATGCCGCTCAGAATTCCCGCATAGTCTTTGGTATCAAGAATATCCTCCAGGAACCACTTGTTTGCCGAGGCGGCGGAGAGGATGCATCCCATCAGATGATATCTGCCGCTGGCATGGGCGAAGGAATGCAGGGAATTGGCCGGGTCAACACTGAAATCATCATTGGCGATGAAGATGGTTCCGCTGGTTCCGAGTGAAATATTGCATGTGCCATCCGCCAAAGTGTTTGTGCCGATAGCAGCCGCGGCGTTGTCGCCGGCTCCGGCAGCCACGATGACGCCTTTGAGCATCGGCAGCTCATCATTGATCACAACACCGACAGGCTCATAGCTTTCAAACAGCTGCGGCAGCCAGTCTTCCTGAACCGAACAGATTCTGCACATCTGTTCGCTCCAGCACTTGTGTTCCACATCCAGCAGCAGTGTGCCCGATGCATCGCTGTAATCGGTGCAGTGCGCGCCGGTCAGTTTAAAGTTGATATAGTCTTTCGGCAGCATGATCTTCCTGATCTTCATGAAGCTGCCGGTCTCGTTTTCTCTGAGCCATAAGAGTTTGGGCGCCGTGAAACCGGCAAATGCGATGTTTGCGGTGCAGTCGGAAAGAATATCTTTTCCGACTGTGTTGTTGAGCCATTCGGTCTGCTGTGCTGTCCGGCTGTCATTCCATAAAATACACGGGCGGATCACCTCATCATTTTCATCCAGAATGACCAGGCCGTGCATCTGACCGCCGCATCCGATCCCTTTGATCATTGCGGGATCGATTCCTGCCGTCAGTTCCTTCAGACCATTGACCGTCTGTTCCCACCAGTCCTGCGGATTCTGCTGTGACCAGCCGGGATTGGGAAATGAAATCGGGTAATCCTTTGAAATTGTTTTTTCGACTTTTCCGTGATCGTCAACCAGAAGAAGCTTGACAGAAGTCGTACCGAGATCAATGCCGATATAGAACATCTCTTCCTCCGTATTTAATATCTGTTTTTATTCTAAAAAACACAGAGTGCCTGAGCGATGGTATTATTAAGATAACCAATCGACAATCCTGCGATTTTTGCGTAAGAGGAAAAACGATCATTATGATTGAATATGAAATCGTCAGACATGACAGAATGCGCGGAGTCAGGGTATTGATCAACTCTATCCGCATCCGCTCTCTGCATATGCATCATGATACGGAACTTCTGTATGTGATTCATGGCAGCGGCAGTGTCATCATCCGCAATCACCCATACCATCTGGATCAGGACGACATTTTTGTGATCAACGCATATGAACCGCACGAAATCCTTTCCGACGGAAATGACTTCACGCTGATCATCATCCAGTTTTCCGGGCATTTTCTGCAGGAATACTGCTCACTGAACCGTGCCCGGTTTTCAAACGGCAGACTGGGTGAACAGCTGGACAAAGAGGATTTCAACCGTCTGAAAAAAGATATTTCCGACCTTACCGTTTCTTATCTGGAAGGCGGTGAATACTTCAGCCTTTTATGTGTGAGCAGGCTTTCCGCAATCCTGTATACGCTGATGAAGCATACGGATATGATTTTGTTGAGTGAGAGCGACTATGCGAAACGGCGCAAAACCGAAAAACGGATGATGCGCATCAGTGAATATATTGAAATGAATTATCAGGAGCCGCTGCGTCTGCGCGATCTGGCTGAGAAAGAGGGCGTTACCGAAACGCATCTTTCCCATTTCATCAGGCAGGAGTTCGGAATCAGTTTCCAGGAATATCTGCGCAATAAAAGACTGGAATGCGCGGTGCGCATGATTCATACAAACCGCACACTCTGCGAAATTTCCGATGCATGCGGCTTTTCGGAACTGAAATATATGACAAAGGCATTCCGTGAAGCATTCCATATGACGCCCGCCCAATACCGTGCGCTCGCGGCACCGGCTGTTCATCATGCGGGCAGCTCAGACAGCACGGAATATATTTATCCCGCCAAAGAGGCACTGGCACTTCTCAAAGAAACCGCATCACTGCACAAGTGAACCATTCCGCAAGGAAACAGCGTGAAACGCATCGCATCATCCTGTATCAGAGACGGTCTGCGCATATGGCAGATCGTTTTTTTTCTTTTTTCTTCGAAAATCTGTGACCTGATCACCAAAGAATCTGTGTATCAAGGTGAAAGGGCAAAAGAAAAGCCCGGACAGAAAAAAGATTTCAAAAAGATGTGACCAGGCACAATGAAAACCTGTGTATGAAAGTGAAAAGGCAAAGAAAAGCCAAAGGAGAAAGAAAATGTTGAAATCAATGATCGCAGGCGCAGCGGTAATCGCCATGTTAACAGGAGCAGCCATGAACAATACAGCCAAAACAGAACAGACAATCGTCGGCGGATGGGAAAAGACAGAAGAGACAGTCATCAACGATGACGCAAAGGCAATCTTCGACGAAGCTACCGAAAAGCTGATCGGTGTCAATTATGAAGCAGTTGAACTGATCGAGACACAGCTGGTCAACGGAACAAACTACAAGTTCCGCGCAGAAAGCCAGGTTGTTTACCCGGGAGCTGAGAAGAAGGAAGCCATCATCACC
>CACWLH010000083.1 GCA_902761625.1 uncultured Erysipelotrichaceae bacterium | reverse complement strand
TGGTGCGCACTGGTACTGCATATTCCCATCGGTCCGGAAAAGCTGCTGGACGTGATCGCCCTCAGCTCATTTGTGGCGATGGTGAATGCCTTCCTGCCGATGCCGGGCAGCTCCGGCGGCACCGAGGCAACATTCATTCTGATGTTTTCAACCATCTTCTCCCGTACAGATGCCGCTTCCATCATGATTTTATGGCGTTCGATCACGTTCTATCAGACCCTGATCATCGGCGGAATCGTCTTCCTTTACGGAAAGATGCAGAAGGATATTCCCATTGATGAAGCAAAAGAGCTGCCTCGTACTTATGCGACGGAAAGCCTGAAAGAGGAAATTGCCGGATTATGAGAATAGGATTATTTACTGATACTTACCCGCCTGAAATCAACGGCGTGGCAAACAGCACGAATATTGTCTTCAGGGAGATGCTGAAACACGGGCATGATGTATATGTCATCTGTACCAGAACCGGCATCTTCAAAGCTGTATGGGATGAGGACGGACGCGTTCTGCGGCTGGCGGGCATTAAGCTCAAATCCCTCTACGGCTATCAGCTGTCATCTTTTTATCATCCCTTCGCTCTGGAGGAGATCCGCAGACTTCATCTGGATCTGATTCATGTGCAGACGGAATTCGGAATCGGTATTTTTGCGCGCAAATGCGCAAGGGAATTCCATATTCCGCTGATCATGACCTACCATACGACCTATGAGGATTATACCCACTATGTGAATCTGAATTCGGAAAGGCTCGACCGCCTGATGAAAAAGCGGGTGGCGGATGTGACAAAGCTCTATGCGGATGCATCGATGGAAGTCATTGTGCCCAGTGTCAAGACACAGCAGTCGCTGCTCAGCTACCGCATCTTTAAAAAGATCAACGTGATTCCGACCGGTCTTGAACTTGACCGCTTCGATCCGTCTCTCAGATCGCCTGAAAAGACCGCGGAAATCCGCAGCCGCTTCGGCTTTGACAATGATGACAGGCTGGTGATCTATGTCGGCAGAATCGCCGAGGAAAAGGCTTTGGATCTTGTGATTGAAGGCTTTGAAAAAGCCGTTTCCGCCGGATCGCATGTGAAGTTCCTGGTTGTCGGAGGCGGCCCTGATCTGGATCGCCTGAAGCAGCTGGCACAGCAGCACGGCATCGCTGACCATGTGAAATTCGCCGGTCCGATTGAGCAGGAACATGTGCCGGATTATTACCGCGCCGCGGATGCATTCATCTCTGCATCGCTTTCCGAGACGCAGGGAATGACCTTCATCGAGGCGCTGGCCAGCGGACTTCCGATTCTGGCAAGACGCGATGAAGTACTGAAGGATCTTTTGATCGAAGGAGAAACAGGCTGGTATTTTGAAAATGCATCTGATCTCAGCCGCATACTTATGAAATTTGAGGAAATGAGTGCAGAAGACCTGAAGAAGCTTTCACAGAACAGTGCGAAACAGGCAGAGCCTTACAGTTCAGAACATTTCTATCAGCAGCTGATGGAAGTCTATGACCGGGTTGTCGAGGACTATGAGGACATCTATATTCTCAGCAGTGCCAGAGCAAAGGCCAACTCGATCGAAATCACACTCAGAAGGGGACTGGAAAAAGAGCTGAAACTGGAAGTCTCCCTGGATGATTTCTATGAATACGGACTGAAAAAAGGCAGGGGCGTATCCCGCAGCACCGTTGAAATCCTGCAGAAGAATGAAATCGAAAATCATGCCTATCAGAGATGTCTCAACAAACTGGCGGTGCGCGACCGCTCAGTCAAAGAGATGGAGGAATGGCTGAAATTCAATACCGAATGTGAACCGGTCCAGATCACCGCGATCATCGACAGACTCAGCGACAGCGGCTATCTGGATGATGAGGCATATTGTGAAAATGAAGTGCTTCGGTTAAGAAATGCCCTCAACGGCAATGAAAAGATCATCCGTGAGCTCAAGCGCAAAGGAATTGACGAGAAGCTGATTGAGGATACCCTTGCCAGATACAGCGATGAGGAAGACAATGCCAGACTTCTGGCTGAAAAGATGATGAAATCGCATAAGAATGCGTCCAGCCGCAAAAGCGCTGACATCATCCGCACCAAGCTTGTTCAGCACGGCTTCTCGGTGGACATGGCCAATGCATTGATTCATAAGCTGGATTTCGGCATTGTGGCGGAAAATGAGAGAAACAATCTGATCAGACAGATTGAAAAAGCCAGAAGGCGCTACAGCCGCAAATACAGCGGCGCCGAACTGAAGGCGAGGGTTTACAAATCCAGTGTGCAGCAGGGATTCAGCAGCGCTGAAACACTGGAAGTGCTTGATGGAATGGAGTGGAACAATGAAGAAAATTAAGGATTTCGCTGAAAAAGACAGACTGGAACAGCCTCTGCTTGTCAAGGAGTGCCGCAACGGCACAACCAACAAGGGAGCGCCGTATCTTTCACTTGTGCTGCAGGACAGCTCAGGTGTGATTGACGCGAAATTCTGGGATGTCAAACCGGAAGATACGGAGAAGATCGTCGTCGGTCAGCTTGCAGTATTCTCCTTTGAGGTATTGCTTTACAATCAGAATCTTCAGCTGCGTGTCAACCGTGTCAGAGAGTTTGAGGAGGGATCGGTTCCGCTTGAGGAATTCGTGATCTCATCCACCCGCACGGAGTCGGAAAGAAAATCGGAACTCGACGCGCTTGTCGCATCGATCAAGAATCCTGTCTATCACCGGATTGTCGAAGCGATGCTGAAGAAGATCGGTGAAAAATATATGACCTATCCGGCCGCTTCCCGGATCCATCACAGCTATCTCGGCGGTCTTTCCGAGCATTCGCTGTCGATGGCGAAGCTTGCCGATATGATCTGTAAGCATTATCCGCAGCTTGACCGCGATCTGCTGATTGCCGGAGCTTTGCTGCATGACACAGGCAAAACCGCTGAAATGAGCGGACCGGTCACCACCGAATACACCCTGGAAGGAAAACTGGAAGGCCATATTTCCATCGCCAACGGATGG
Organism: uncultured Erysipelotrichaceae bacterium; assembly: GCA_902761625.1. Lineage (GTDB taxonomy): Bacteria > Bacillota_I > Bacilli_A > Erysipelotrichales > Erysipelotrichaceae > Bulleidia. The sequence continues at coordinate 10,116 of CACWLH010000083.1, read as the reverse complement.
CTCTCCGAAACGGTTTCTGCGCTCCATCTGGAACACAGCGAGGAGGCGATTCTGCTTCATCATATGATTCTTTCCCATCACGGCCATTATGAATTCGGCTCTCCGGTGCTGCCGATGCTGCAGGAGGCGGAAGTTCTTTGCCTGATTGACAATATGGACGCCCGTATGAATACGCTGAAAAATGCCCTGGAACAGGTGAAGCCGGGCATGTGGACATCCAAGCTGTTTGCACTGGAAAACAGACAGTTCTATAAACCGAAGGGCAGTGAGTGATTATGGACATCAGACTGAAATTCGTCCAGACCGTTCAGGCTGTACTGGCAAAGGCAGGCAGAGGCGGTTCACTTCCGGGTTCCATCGCCCTGAAGATGGACCCGCATTTCATTGAAAAATTCGTAATGCCGAAAACCGTGGTTCTGGTAACCGGAACCAACGGCAAAACCACAACGCAGAATCTGATTGCGGATTCCTTGCGCGAGGCGGGTCTCAAGACCATCAATAATCACCGCGGCGACAATCTGAATATCGGCATTGCATCATTGCTGGCAGCCAATTCCGATTCCAGCTTCCGTGTGCAGGCGGATGCGGCAGTTGTGGAAGTCGATGAACTGACCGTATACAGACAGTTCAGAAATCTTCATCCCTCCGTCATGGTCGTCAACAATTTCTTCCGCGATCAGCTCGACAGAGCAGGGGAAATGGAAACGATCATCCGCAAGATCCAGGAAGTGACGGAAGACTTTGAAGGCGATCTGGTGCTCAATGGAGATGATCCCAACGTCTGCAGAATTGCTGACAGCGCCAAAAAGGCACGCATTCATTTCTATTCCGTAGCCAAGCAGTCCTCCAGCAAAACAGTCACCGATGAGGCAAGCGAAGGCAAGTTCTGCCCGCGCTGCGGAAAACGGCTTGTATATGATTATTATCAATATTCCCATATCGGCCGCTTCCATTGCGATGAGTGCGGATTCGGAAAAATCAATCCCGAAGTCGTCATCGAAAACATCGATTATGAAAATCAGACGTTTATGTATGACGGAAGGGAATATCACAACTTCCTCAACACCATTTATTCCGCATACAACTGCGCAGCGACGCTTTGCGTGATGAAGGTGCTCGGCCTCAATCCCGCCAATGCGGATGAGACCTTCCGCACGATGGTGCTCAATGAGGGCAGAAACGAAGTCTTCGAGCTTTCCAAACCTTGTGTGATCAATCTGATCAAAAACCCGACCGGCTCCAATGAAACGATGAAATTCATTCTCGCCCAACCGGGCCGCAAGAACATATGCATTCTGCTTAATGACAACGATCAGGACGGCCATGATGTCAGCTGGATCTGGGATGCGCATTTCGAAAGACTCAATGTTCCGGAAGTCAACAAAATCGTCTGTTCCGGCTTGAGGGCATATGACATCGCCCTCAGGTTGAAATATGAAGGTCTTGAAGACAGAGTGGTTGTGATTGAGGACGCGAAAGAGGCGGTCAGATGGCTTGATGAGCAGGATCTTGAAAGTCATATCATGGCCACTTATACAGCCCTCCATTCGACCAGGGCAATCCTGAGAAAGGAGGCGGCAGCCCATGGATCTTAAGATTCTCTGGATGTACCATGATCTCATGGATCTTTATGGTGACAAAGGCAACACACAGGTGCTCAAGATCCGCTGCGAAAAGCGCGGCATTGATGTGACCTTAGACACCTGCACAATCGGGGAGACTCGCGATATCCGCGATTATGATCTCTTCTTTATGGGCGGCGGAGCCGACAATGAACAGGGACTGATTTATCAGGACCTGCTCTCCCGCCGTGACAACATTGCACAGGCAATGGAAGCAGGAACAGCCTTCCTGCTCATCTGCGGCGGCTATCAGCTGTTCGGCAGGTATTACCGCGATCAGGACGGCAATACCATCGACGGCCTTGGCTTCTTTGATTACTATACCGAAAGCAGCGACCGCGATCACCGCTGTATCGGCAACATTGCCCTGGAGACAACGATGGACGGCGAGACGTTCAAGGCAGTCGGTTTTGAAAACCATGGCGGCCAGACCAAAAATGTCGCAAGTCCGTTCGGAAAGGTTCTCTCAGGACATGGAAACCAATACAGAAGCGGCTTTGAAGGATTTATGAATGAGCAGGTGGTGGCCACTTATATGCATGGACCATTGCTGCCGAAAAACCCGAAGATCGCCGACAAGATCATCGCCCGGGCACTGAAACGCAGATATGGGGATGTCACTCTTGCACCGCTGGATGATACGCTGGAAAACAATGCAAGGGAAGTCATGCTCAAACGGCTTGGCGTGCTCTGAATAAACAATTTCATCAACGAAAACTCTCTGAAAGCTCTGAACTTTCAGAGATTTTTTTTGCGGATGCATTTCAGACAGGGGATACATAATATTCAATCTGTGAATCAAAAGAAAAAGCACACACGTTCAGTGTGTGCCCAAAGTAAGATTTACTCAGTTTCCTCAGCCGGAAGGTTCTGAACAAGATTGTCAGGATAATCCGCCGCGACTGCGTCGTAGATCGCCTTATCGTAAATATGGAAGCCGTATTTCTTGAACCAGTATGTGGTTGAATCATTCTGGATATTTGTGACGCTGGAAATCTTTTCGATTGCCTCGTCCTTGAAGTTCTGCGGATCGTTGTCATCAACCTTCAGAACAACATATGTGGAGGAGTCGGAAGCGGGAACCATGGTCCAGCCGTCATCCGGTTTGGAGGAATTCAGTACAGTTCTGACTGTGCTGTCAATCTCAGTGGATTCAATCGTGTAGATTTCAGAAGTGCCTGTGCTTGTGGAGTTGTGATCCTTGGCTGCGGCAGCCGCATCCTTGGTACCGTCCTTGAGCTCGGAGAGCGCCGCATTGGCATCGTCCTCAGTTGTGAATGTGAGCAGGGTTGCCTTGAGCGGTGTATACATCGCAACGATCTTATCGAAGTTTTCCTCGATATATTTGGATGTGAGCTCTGCAGCCTGCAGGGAAGGGATCAGATAGTCTTCCATATACTCTTTATCAGTAATGCCCATCTGTTCCAGATATGTGGTGAATGTATCGCCGTAATAGGACTTGTAGCTTTCCAGTGTGCTTTCAGCGTCCTTCTTCATCTCATCAGTGACTTCGATTTCCGCTTTTGCGATCACCTTGTTTGCGTTGTTGATGGCGGTGGTTGCGCCGATGCTGGAATTCAGATTGGCGTAGATGTCACCCTTGGTGATTGTCTTGGAACCGACTGAGAATACAGCGGTTGAGCTGTCAGGCAGCTTTGCGCTTGCGTCTGTGCATCCGGCCAGCATAAGAAGGGCAAGGACGGATGTGAAACCTTTGATTACTCTGTTCATAGATCCTCCTTATTTGCCTTCACCTGACTCTTCTGCGTCAGCGGTTTCTTCCGGTTCAGCACTCTCCTCAGGAGCAGCTGTCTCTTCAGGTTTTGCGGTTTCTTCCGGTTTTGTTTCAGTATCTTCGATGATACCGAGAGAGTTCTTGATTTCAGACTCCAGTGCGTCATCGCCCTTGAAGTCCACACCGAGCTGCTGTGCCTTTTCCCAGATTGCAGTGGACTGCAGGGAAGTGTCATAAGTCTGGACCAGCTGCAGATACGGATCCTGGTCGGCATTGTTTGCCTCGAGGGTTTCCGGAGTTGCGGCTGTGCACATGATGCGGAAGTATCCGAAGCTCTCACTTCTGATCCAGTCGCTTGTTTCGCCTTCCTTCAGAGCGAGGGAAGCTTCGAGGAACGCCGCGTCAAGATTGGACGCATTTTTATCGATGATGCCGAGGTTGCCTCCGTCAGGTGCGGAAGAATCATCCTCGGAGTGAGCGATCGCCGCATCTGCGAATGTGCCGGAAGCCAGCGCATCATCAACTGCCTTCATGCGGGCTTTCTCATCATCGGTCGGCTCCTCTGTGATATTTGCGGAATCCTCAAACTTGACAAGGATGTAGGAGATCTGTCTGATGCGCAGATCATCGAAGTTCGCCTTGGCGTATTCAGCGCTGACCTGGTTGAGCTTCTGGGTTGTGATCAGATATTCCTCCAGATCTGTATAGCCTGTTTCAGCAAGCGCTGTATCCAGGTATGTCTGATAATCGCTTCCGTAAGAGTTCTGGAAATTGGCGATGATCTGCTTGGCCTGAGCTGCCGCGGTGTCCTTGATTTCATTGGTTGTTTCAATGCCCGCATCTGCGACCGCTCTTTCGAAGAGAGTCAGAACAGCACCTGTGCCGTTTGCTTTGTAAAGATCATCGTAGAACATTGATGCGGTGACATCCTCACCGTTGATTTCATAAACGACATCCTCGCCGTTTACCTGTTTGCCTTTCAGTTTTCCTTTGTTGGTATCGTAGATGTAGAATATACTGATTCCCGCGAATATAAGGGCGATCAGTACAACGAACCAGTTCTTTTTCAAGAAATTGCCCATATTGCCTCCTAAAAAAACGCATCCTCTATTATAGGATACGCCCATTCATTTTGCAATTTCTTTAATGTGCCTGAATGCATGCGCCGCATGTGTCAAACGGCATGCTATCTTTGCAGAAAGATCGCGTCCTCATCCCGTATCACCTTGAAACGGGAGGGGCGGATACCGCATGTGCCGATGATATAATTTTCAATTTCTTTGGCGGACGATGAGGATGTTCCCTCATAAATCTGAGCGCTTCTGCGCGACCATGTGCCGATCGATGAAAGCTGCTTCACAGGAATCAGGCTGAGATCAAGATCATCCGCAAACTGAATGTAGTACTTCTTCAGATGATTTGCCATATTGTTCCTCTCTGATTTCAGTTTAACATGCAGTGATATTCTTATAAAAGAATTTGGGGATTCTGACAGAAAAATTATTGACAAATGGCAGAAAATGGAAAAGAGATACGGCTTTGGATAGTAATTTAACAACGAGACTGCCAAAGGTGTTATAATCCTCGGGAACGGAAGGTGATTAATAGTGAAAACATTGGAAATCAGAAATCTTCATGTGAATGTTGAAGATAAAGAAATATTGAAAGGCGTGGATCTTACAGTCAACGAAAATGAAGTTCACGCATTGATGGGACCTAACGGCAACGGCAAATCAACCCTGCTGGCGGCCATCATGGGCAATCCCAAATATACGGTGACAGAAGGCACGATCACATATGACGGCAAGGATGTTCTTGCCATGCCCGTCAATGAAAGATCTATCGCCGGTCTGTTTCTGGCGATGCAGTATCCCCAGGAGATTCCGGGTGTCACCAACAGCGACTTCCTCAGAGCCGCAATGAATGTCAGAAGTGAAACTCCCGTTTCTCTGTTCCGCTTCATCAAGGCGATGGAATCCACCATCTCCGAGCTGCAGATGAAAGAGGATCTGGCCCATCGTTTCCTCAACGAGGGTTTCTCCGGCGGTGAAAAGAAGAGAAACGAAATCGTTCAGATGAAGATGCTGAAGCCGTCTCTTTCCATGCTTGATGAAATTGACAGCGGCCTTGACGTTGATGCGATCCGCATTGTCGGCGACGCGATCAATAGCCTGCGTGAGGAAACCGGCATGAGCATTCCGGCGGACCGGAACTGGCGCAGAAGATCGACTCCGAAGGCTATGACTGGATTTACCGTGAATTTGATGTGCTGCCCGCAGCTGAAGCGGAAAGCACAAAGCGTCAGGTGACATCCATCGGCACCTGCGCAGTCCGCGAATCCGTGAATCAGAAAGGTGCGAAATGACAATGACACCGCTTCGTCTGAATACAGACATTGCTCTGCCGGCCGGCTATTCGGAATATGAGATTGATTCTGACCGGAGTCTTGAACTCACATTCACGGCGGATACAAAGAGTGATGTCTTCATCCGGGTAAAACGGGCCGATCATATCCGGATCCGTACTTTTGTGAAAGAATCGGCAGAAGTGAGTTTCCTGTTCTGGAATGTTTCTGGACTGGAAACAAAAATCGATGAGAGCTATGAGGTCATGAAAGATGCGAAGCTCACCATTGCAATGGGTGAGTGCAACGAATCAGCCAGTGACCGCAGAACATATGTCGCCCTGCGTGAAAGCGGGGCGGAAGCACTGGTCTGCAGCGCATCCCTTGTACAGTCAAAGAAAAACTACTCGATGAATGTGGTGAACTTTGCGCCCCATACATCCGGTGAAATGCGCAATTATGCGGTTGTTCTGAAAAGCGGCGTGCTGATGATCGATGCCATCGGCACCATCGTCAAAGGCGCAAAGCGTTCCGAGAATCATCAGACCAGCCGTGCGCTGAGTTTTGAGGACGGCCAGAAGTCAACCATTCTTCCGGAACTTCTGATTGACGAAAATGATGTTCAGGCAAGCCATGCCATGAGCATCGGACGCATGGATGACGACCAGCTCTATTACATGATGTCAAGAGGACTCACTCCTCAGCAGTGTACAACTCTGATTTCCACCGGCTATCTGATGCCGATCACCGAGGTCATTGACAATGATGAACTCAGAGAAAAGCTGGCCGGGGAGATGGAAAGGAAAATCGGTGAACTATGTTCGATGTGAAAAAAATCAGAGAGGATTTTCCGATTTTCAGCAATCAGCCGGATCTGATTTATTTTGACAACGGCGCCACCACCCTGAAACCCAAATGCGTGATCGATGCGGTCAGTGATTTCTACTGCACGCATACATCCAACGTGCACCGCGGCGATTATGCCATCGCTGCCCAGAATGACCGTCTTTATGACGGCACCAGAAAGATCTTTGCAAAACTGATCAACTGCGAACCGGATGAGATCGCATTTGTCCATAATGTGACGGCTGCCCTCAACCAGATCGCTTACGGTCTTGCAGATGAGGTGAATGAAGGGGATGTGATTCTGCTTTCCAAAGCCGAACATGCAAGCAATCTGCTTCCCTGGTTCCGCCTGGCAAAACAGAAGAATGCGAAGATCGAATATGTCGAAACCGATGCGCAGGCCAATATCAGCGTTGATTCCTTCCGCAGGGCAATGCACGGAAAGGTGAAGGTTGTCTCGCTGGCCCAGGTCACCAATGTGCTCGGCAGTGTTCAGCCGATCGCTGAAATCGCTGAGATTGCCCATTCTTATGGCGCTTATGTTGTGGTTGATGGTGCTCAGTCGGTACCGCATATGAAAGTGGATGTCAAAGAGCTCGGCTGTGATTTCCTCGGTTTTTCCGCGCACAAGATGTGCGGACCGGACGGGGTCGGAATCCTCTATGGAAAACGGGAGCTGCTCAAGGATATGGCGCCTGTGTTCATGGGCGGCGATATGAATGCGCGTTTCTCTTCAGACACAAATGTGTTGCTCAAGGATGCGCCTGTGCGCTTTGAATCCGGGACCCCCAATATTGAGGGTGTGATCGGTGCCGGCGCGGCGGCGGAATATCTGATGAGCATCGGCCTGGATGAGATTCATGCCTATGAAAAAGAGCTTCGTGCTTATTTCCTTGAAAAATTGAGTCAGCTGGACAATCTGGAGATCTACAATCCGGATAACGAATACGGACCGCTTGCCTTCAATGCCAAGGCTGTATTTGCCCAGGATGCGGCCGGCTATCTTGCGTCCAAGGATATCGCTGTGCGCAGCGGCAACCATTGCGCCAAGATTCTGCATGAGATTATCGGCACCGACCAGACAATCCGTGCATCACTTTATTTCTACAATACCAAAGAGGAAATCGACCGCTTTGTGCAGGCTGCCTCCGAAATCAGTCTGGAAAGCGCGATCGGCATCTTCTTTTAAGGAGGGACATATATGGCAAACAGTTTATTGAACGATCCGGATATCCTGCGTGAGCTGATCATGGATCATTATCAGTATCCTCACAATCACAAGCTTGTCGATGATGACTCCTACGCTTCCGTGCATATGGCAAGCGACAGCTGCATTGACGATATCACCGTTCAGTCCAAAATCAGAAACGGCGTGATTGAGGACATCCGTTTTGACGGCGTCGCATGCACCATCTCAACCGCCTCCACTTCCATGATGACCGATCTGCTCAAGGGCAAGAAGGTGGAAGAGGCCAATGAGATCATCGGCAACTATTTCAACATGATTGATGCGAAGGAATATGATCCGGATCTGCTGGAAGAGGCAGTCGCGATGAAGAATGTCTACAAGCAGGCAAACCGCATCAAGTGCGCGACCATCGGCTGGAAGGCAATCAGAGAGATGATCGATGAAAGTGAGAAAGACGCATGAGCGAAGCCAATAAGAACAATGAGGCCATCTATTCCCAGGATGACTACAAATACGGCTTCCATGATGATGTCGTTTCCATTATCGATACCGGCAAAGGCCTGAATGAGGAGATCGTCAGACAGATTTCCGCATATAAGAACGAACCGGAATGGATGACCGAATTCCGCGTCAAGGCGTTCCATGCTTTTGAAGCGATGGATATGCCCAAATGGGGACCGGATCTTTCCGAGATCGATTTCCAGGATTTCACCTATTACCGCAAGGTATCACAGGACGCGGAAAAGAGCTGGGATGATGTCCCGGAAGAAGCGGCAGAACAGGAGACAGACGATTAATGGGCGGCTCATAACGGCCGCTCTTACATACCGGCGACATCCTTGCGGGTCACCGGCATATAGGCAAGAATGAAAGAAAAGAATCCGGAAAGGATGGGTTAATGTATGTTTATACTCAGAATCTTACTCAAGACGGCACTGCTTCCCGTAGTGCTGATCCTGTTATTCGTAAAGGTCATTGTGAAGGTTGGAATGCAGCTCTCTTCCATTATTCTCGGCGGTCTGATCCTCTTTGTAGCCGGCTGTCTAATTTATACGATCACAAAACAGGCCTGGAGTCAGACCTTCCTTCTGGCCTTGATCGAAGCCGGTATCATGGGCATTACGATCGGGACCGCCGTCATCGAGAGCCTGATCGATGCAGCATTGATGGGAATTGCAGGCATTTGAAGCCTCTATTGAATTAACTTTTGCATATTTTTCAAAAAATCTCTTGGAAAGTATTGACCCCTACGTTACGTCATGGTTTATAGTGACCTTACCAAAGGCGAGGGAGTGATGAACTATGATGACTGTTAACGAAGTAAGCAAGCTGACAGGCGTGAGTATACGCACCCTGCAGTATTACGACAAGATCGGGCTGCTTCATCCGGCAAAATATACAGAGGCAGGCTACCGGCTGTATGACGATGCGGCACTGGAGACCCTGCAGCAGATCCTTCTCTTCAGAGAACTGGAATTCCCTCTGAAGGATATTAAGGAGATCATCAGCAGTCCGGATTTTGACAGGAGCAAGGCCCTGGAGCAGCAGATCGAGCTTCTGAAGCTTAAGAAGGAACACATCGAGAACCTGATCGATCTTGCCGTTGGAATAAAAGCGATAGGGGTGAAACCATTGACATTTGATGCATTTGATACAAGAAAAATAGACGAGTATGCCGCGCAGGCGAAAGCCTCCTGGGGCACAACGCCGGCCTATAAGGAATATGAAGAGAAATCCAAAGGCCGTACAAAGGAAGACAACATGAAGATCCACCAGGGACTGATTGATATTTTCGGAGAATTCGGACAGATCCGGAATACAGATCCCGCATCGGAGGAAGCGCAGGCGATGGTAAAGAAACTGCAGGATTATATCACAAAGCATATGTATACCTGCACGAAGGAGATCCTCAGCGGCCTTGGAATGATGTATGGAGGCGGAGGCGATTTCACATCAAATATCGATAAGATGGGCGGCGAAGGCACGGCTGAATTTGCCTCCCGGGCAATTGAGATTTATTGCAGATAAGCAGTCCGCCAGATACGTCTGCCAAAATGACAACTGAATAATGCCATTACATAGAACGGTCCTGAAGCCATAAACTTCTGGGCCGTTTTGTGTTGCCTGAAAACGGGAAGATCCCGGGCTCATGGCCGATCGCGGCAAGAAAAAACAAAAGAAGGAGCATCCGAAGTGACCGGTCACGCTCAGGCAGAGACTTTATTCACCGCCCTTTAAGGGCAGATTTCTTATAAGGAGGCCTCACGTATGGCATTTTTCAACAGTGCAGTCCAGGTACTGCAGACTCTCGTCGTGGCCCTCGGAGCCGGTCTCGGTATCTGGGGCGCAATCAACCTGATGGAAGGTTACGGCAACGACA
>CACWLH010000082.1 GCA_902761625.1 uncultured Erysipelotrichaceae bacterium | reverse complement strand
CATAAACTTCAAAGCCCATATCAAGAGTGCCACAGGCGATCATACGTGCAACTTCATAAAGGATGTATTGCGGAATTGTAATCAGTTTTTCTTTGCAAAGTGAGAGAAAAGGATTCCAGAGCTCATGAAAGATAACCTGGAAGGTTGGCTTATTGGGATCATACTTTTTGACGTAAGCCTTTGACGCAGTCTGTACAATAGGCTGGGCAAGATCATTGGCAATCATATTTTCAGGCTTTCTTAGCTACAGTATAAATTGCCGCAAACAAAGATGGCTTAAGGTGAATGCTTTTTTCACCTTAAGCCATTTTGTTCAGCGATGAATACAGGCGTTCTTATTCCGCTTTGTGAACGACGACCTGGGGAAAGGGGATGGTGATGTTCTTTTCGCCAAACAGCACGAAGAGATCTCTTCTGAACATGCGCTGGGCGGCGAAGACATTGTCCTCTTTGACCGGCACCGCGAACTTGAGCACCACGCCGCTGTCGGCGAGATCCTCCACGCCAAGATATTCCGGCACGCCGAGATACAGATCCTTATGCGCCTCATACATGGGACCCATGGCCTGCTGTATGACTTTCTCGAGATACTTCATATCCGTTTCATAGGCGACAGACGCTGTCACAAGCGCTTTGGAATCGTTGCGCGATCTGTTCTGGAAATTGCGGATATCGGAGTTGTTCACCACCTTGAGGTTGCCGCCGGCATCCTCGATCACGGTTGTCCTGACACCGATCGAACGGACGACGCCGCGGAAATCGTCGAGGATGATAATGTCCCCGATGGCATATTCGCCTTCAAAGATGATAAAGAAACCGGTGATGATATCCTCGATCAGGCTCTGCGCGCCAAAGCCGAGGATCAGGCCGATAATGCCCACGCCGGCAAGAACCGCTGTCGTGTTGACGCCAAGGATGCTGAGCGCCCAGACAAAGCCGATAATGTAGAAGAGATATTTGAACAGTCCGCATAACATCGTCGTGACCGTTCTGGATTTGGAGCTCTTATTGCCAATGGCATGAAGAATCGCCTCGATGATCAGATAGATCACCACCAGAATGCACATCGCAAGCACAGTGGTAAAGATGCGAGCTCCGGTAACCATCGAGCTGCGCTGAATCATCAGATGTTCCTTCTGCAGCTCGAGCATGGAATTGACTGTCTCAGCAGGCAGAGGCAGAAGTTTCGGATTTGCCAGAATGACAATGAGCACCAGGGCAATAATGCCGATAATCAGTGATGTAGCCTTTTTCATTTGATTTCCCTCCGTGTGTCTTGTGTACGGTTGATCTGATAGAATTTGCCGGCGGGCGTAACGACGCCTGTAGGCATATTTATGAGCTGTAAATTGACTCTGGCAAAGGATTCCCACGCAGCGATGTTTCTGCCCTGTTCCGTATAATACAGTCCAAGACCGAGCTCATAATCTTTTTCGCGATCGATTTCAAAATCGCTGAGCTCAAGATCGATGACAGCCTGTCCGTCTTTGATTTCGGGAATCGCTGTCCCCTCGAGATCCAGTCTCTCATACATGCCCGGCCCCCATTCCAGATGAAGTTCCCATGTGACGTAATATTCAGTTTTATCGGTGGCTGATGAATCTTCATAGCTGATCACGTCTGCGTCTTTGACCAGATCTGTATCCAGCTGATATACCGCGTGTATCTTTTGCCTGATGAAGTCGAATGATCCGGAAAGCGGCGCGATGTAATCACCTTTGTAAGCGGTGAGTTTTCTCAGCGCTGAATTGTCCGTGGAATATACCGTGCCTGTACGGCCGTCGGGGAATGTGTAATCGCATGCGATGCGCACATACCATAACATGCCTTCCTTTTCGCCGGGAGGAATGTCATAGATATCGTAAACCAGGATGTTTTCGTCTGCTTCCGTTGATTCCCAGACAGGCCCGCTGCCTTCATACGTCAGCGATCCGACCGTATCTGCGGCGGCAGGGACGTCTTTCCACGCGCTGCCGTCATAGCTGTCATATTCAAGCCTGACCTTAAGGCCGGAAGCTTCGGCGTCATTCAGGTTCAGCGTAAAGAAATAGCCGAACATATCCCAATATTCCTCGTCGATACCCGGATTGCGGGTATGCAGGCTGTAGAGGTTTTCAAATTCCGGCGCATGATAAGAAACCGGCTTGTCGAAGTTGGTGTCCGCAGAGGATTGCCAATCATCCACGGCGCCGTCGAAATCGGAATAGCTCAATTTCAGCGTGATGCGGTATTCGCCATCCTGTTCCGGCTCTTCGCCGTTCATTTCATAAGTGACGTTAACAGTTCCGTCTGTTTCAAACTTCACATCCGCTTTGTCCGTGATATCGATATCCTCGTCATAGCCGGGATTGATACGCACCGATTTCACAGACAGCTTATCGGCTGCCGTGCTTTTCACTAGCGCTGTGTCGATCTTAAAGACCGCGTTCAGAATGCCATACGGGTGATCTGCGTTGATTGTGACTTCCGCCGATTCGCCGCTCAGATATTCACCCGCATAGGCATAAAGATCTTTCACGTCCGTTGAATAAACGGTTCCTTCGGTTCCGTCTGTCAATGTGTAATCCAATGCCATTCTCACGTTATGGAGAATACCTCTGTGCGCACCATCGCCTTCGGCATAGGAGGTGACATTATATGTCATGGTTCCGGTCCACTCGTCCGCTGTTCCTGTATAGTCAACAGTGCGGGTGCTTCCCTCTGTCGTGACATCTTTCCATACACCGCTGCCGTAATCCGCATATTGCAGTTTCAGCGTTTGCGTCACGTCTTTGTCGATGTCGTTGAGATCGATCGCAAATGCGTAATCAAAGAGATCTGTGATGACGCCTGCGGATTCTGTTTTTTCATGTGTTCCCTCTGCGTCCGTAAAGACAGGAGGCTCGGGAACTTCCGCATGCGGCACACCGATTCGTACATCGGAATAAGACTGCCAGTCATCCACGCCGTAATCCGCGTCGGTATATGTCATTCGAAGTCCAAGGTAATATTGTTCCTCAGCAGGCGGCTCATCGCCTCTCAGCTGATAAGTAACGGAGATCGTGCCGTCATTGTTTACAGTGACGTCTGAGCGGTCTGTGATATCAAAATCATCGCCGTATCCCGGATTCAGCGTGACTTTCGCCGTGCTCAGCTTTCCGGTATTTCTTACCAGCGAAGTGTCGGCTGTAAATACAGCATGCAGGCTTCCGTTCTCCCCGGCAGCGCCTGCATTATATTCACCCGACTCTGCGTTCAGATACCGGCCGCCATAGGCAAAGAGTTTTCCAACGTCCGTCGAATAGATCGTTCCTTCTGTTCCGTCTTTGAGCGTATAGTCGCAGACAATCCGCATCTGCTGAAGAATTCCGGCTTTCTCACCGGGATCGACATAGCATATGTCATAAAGCAGATTGCCGTTCCAAACACTTCCCGATCCGCTATAGGAAAGGGTGCTTCGCGTATCGCCGCCGGACATGACATCCGTATAGCCGCTTCCTTCCGCACTTCCGTATTGCAGTCTCACATTCAGCGGCTTGTCTGTATCCGCGTCTTTGAGCTGTATCGTAAAGGCATAATCGAAGAGATCGGCAAGAGCTTCGCCATGATCTTCCTCATATGTATGAACTGTATCGAGATCCGTGAATCCCGGCGCTTCATATTCGGGTACCGGCGTCGGCGTCGGAGTGGGCGTCGGTATCGGTGTCGGTGTCGGAGAAGGAGTCGGCTCAGGCGTCGGTACAGGCGTCGGAGTGGGTGTCGGCACCGGAATCGGCACAGGAGTCGGAGTAGGCACCGGCGTCGGCCATGGTGTCGGAACCGGCGTTGGCACCGGCGTTGGCGTTGGAACGGGAGTCGGCGTCGGCTCAGGCTCAGGGGTTGGCGTTGTTTCCGGCGAAGGAGAAGGAGTCGGCTCAGGTGTCGGCGAAGCCGAAGGTTCGGGACTCGGCGTCACAACGATGACAGGCTCCTCTTCAGGCGGCTCGGGTGCTTTGCCCCGTAAACCCGGCAAGGCCATGACGAAAATAAGGGACGCCGCCACGGCAAGAGTGATCGCTCTGGCTGCGGCGATCGACTTCAAAGGACGTGAGAAGGTCAGGCCGCTGTGATGTCTGCCGCCTTTGACAGGTTCCCACGGTTCCGCATATTCAGGATACCGGTCGTCTATTTCCTGCATATAACACCAATACTTCGCTAATATACAAATATTACCACACAGACAGGCGGTTTCATTGATCCACATGCATAATCTGTGCCGGTATCCATATTCTTCCGGATGATGCATAATGAAAAAGAGGAAACTATGCACTTTATAATCAAAACCGTCAGATTTCACCTCCTCCCAAGGCTATCTGGTAGGAGGTGTCTTTTTATGAGTGAAGACAGAAATGAATACGGCGGCATATTAATGACAGAAGATCAGAAGAAAGCTTATGATGATTTCATTGATTTCATGGCGCAGCTTTACCGGGATTATTCGTATCTTTTGGAAGGTAAACAAGGGCAGAGTTGATCTGCTCTTTTTTACCTTACCACTGGCGTACACGTTTGATGTGACCGCTGAAATACGTTTGCCTACACGACATAATAAGGATGAAATCAAGGAGTAAAGATATGAAAAAGAAGATCAAGTGTTATACCTATCTTCGAGTGTCCACTGAGAAACAGGTTGATGGTTACTCGATTGATGCACAGAGAAAGAATGTGCAGAAGCTGGCAGATCTCAAAGACTTTGAGATTGTTCATGAATACGTGGATGCCGGCTTCTCCGGCGCGGATGTGCAGAACCGTCCGGCATTTACACAAATGATGAAAGATTTCGAGAACGGTAAGGATGATATTTCTTATGTCCTTTCCTTCAAGTTGTCACGTCTTGGAAGAAATGCCATCGATACACTGGAAAGTCTGCGTAAGATGCAGGAGCATGGTGTGAATATCCTTACAGATGATGGGGCGGTTGACTCGTCATCAGCTTACGGTAATTTCTTTATCCTGATCATGTCTGGTCTTGCAGAGATGGAAAGAGAGAACATCCTGGCACAGACATTCGCCGGCAGAGTTGAGAAGGCAAGACAGGGAAGATATAACGGTGGACAGGCACCGTATGGTTATAAGCTTGTCCCGTCAACAGATAAAAATAAGAAAAGTATCCTTCAAATTAATGAAGAGGAAGCACCGCTGATCAGATTGATCTTCGACAGGTACGTAAATCATGAGAAAGGTGACACCAAGGTTGCTGAGTATCTCATCACACACGGCTACAGCAAGGTCTTACGTGGAAATGGAAAACTGCAGTATATTGATGAATCATTTGTAGGATGCGTGATTCGCAATGAAGTATACTGTGGCGAAATTGTTTACGGAAAACGAAAGAATACGAAGAATTCCAAAACAGGGAGAACAGTTACTACATTACGTGATCCGTCTGAATGGTACAGAGCAGAAGGATTACATGAACCAATCATTTCAAAGGAACTCTTTGAACAGGCACAGGCGATTCGTAAGAAAAACACACATTATCAACCTAAGGTCTATGATCCCAATCATGCAGCAATCTATTCCGGGATTATGGTCTGTCCTTTATGCGGTGCACCGATGCATGGAATCGGCGGTGTCGGTAAAGTTAAGAAGGATGGAAAGCACGGAGGCGGACAGTATTACTATCAGTGCTCCAACCATCGTCGCAAAAGGGGTGAATATCAATGTGAATATTCCAAAGGATGGAGACAGGATAAGATTGATTCATTGATGTCCGAGATTATTGTGCGAGTTGCGGGGAATGATCAGTTCCGTGAAGATCTGAATGAGCGTATCGGAGAAGCGGTAGACACAAGTGAGTATGAAGCGCAGATCGAACTGCTTGACAAACAGATCAGGAACAAGACTAAGACTCTGAAGCGCAAGTCAATAATGCTGGATGACTTTGACTGGGATGTTGAAAATGCTGATGATCTGTATGAGTCCATGAATGCGGATTATGTCAGACTTCATAATGAAGTGGTGGCATTGGAAAACAGCAGAAAAGAAGTACAGTCTACAATCACAAGCATTCAGAATCAGCAGGTAACAAAGGATACCATGTACAAGTTCATCCTGGAATTTGGTAAAATTTATAAAACACTTCCGGCAATTAAGAAGAAGGAAATGGCAAATCGATTCATTGAGAAGATTGAAGTCTTTCCCGAAGAGAAGGAAGATGGATCTGTTATCAAGAGCGTAACATTCAGATTTCCTATTAAAATGGGCAATGAACAGATTGAAACGCTGGACTTCGATGGACTAACGACTGATAAGCACGTCGATACGATTTGATTGCCGGGAATGAAACCTGGATTTTTGAATCGGTGCTGTATATGCCGGATTTCTCAATATATCCCGTTACGGTTCAGGGCATCGATACTGGCAAACCATATATGAATGAAGAGGATATGGAATGGATATTGATCAATATTTATAATTTTTCACCTGAAGCCATCGAAAAAGCCAGACAGGAGGCACCTCCGTATGTATATCAAGATGGTCAATACTATTTGTTAATCGGCGCTGGTTCGATGCCATATGCAGCGAATATTCAGCCGGCATCCAATGGCAAATACTATTATGTAAGCTACAATATCGGATGGTCCTTAATCGGAGAATCAGAACCGAAAATAGACGAAAAGAAACATTATGCATTGCTGGAATACAAAATCATAGACGGCAAAGGCTATTGGTCCATTTACAAAGATACCGTGAACAGCAGTGCCATCAAGGTGCCGGGAATCAACTGACCTGTTTATTCTTCAAAGAAAAAAAATCTGTGTCATTTCAGCAGAGCCGTTGGCTCACAGCTGACTTGCACAGATTTTCTTTCGGTAATTAGTAAAATGTGATGTTTATCTGCCGATTTCTCTGGCACGCTTGATGCATACCTCATTGGCGTCATGAATGATTTCATCGATCTTCTGCTTTTTCATTTCACTGATCGCTTCAATCGTGGTTCCGCCCTTGGAGCAGACCTCATCGATGAAATCGCTGATCGGTGTCTTGCGGTTCTGTTTCAGCAGAAGGGATGAGCCGATAAAGGTCTGCACAACCAGATCGCGCACATCATATTCATCCATTCCGCGTTCTTTAGCGTCGTTGACAAGGCATTCGATGAAATAATAGACATAAGCGGGAATGCTGCCTGAAACAGCGACAACCTCATTCATGTTTTCTTCCTTGACCGTGCGGGTGACACCCATGGAATTGAACATCTGGAAGACGAAATCGTATTCATCCGCTTTGCAGTTGGCACTCATGCACAAAGCAGTCGCGCCTTCATTGATCTGCAGCGGCGTGTTCGGCATGGCGCGGATCACGGGGCATCCGCCCAGTCTGGACTGCAGATAATCAATGGATACACCGGTGACAATGGAAAGAATGTTTGCGATATCGGCATCTTTGAGCTGATCGAGAACCTCGTCGAGCTGCTGCGGTCTGACTGCCAGCATGGTGATATGGCTGGCTTCCGCGATTTCTTTCGCGCTTTCCATGACGATGAAGTTTTCAGATTTGCAGGCTGCACGGACCGCCTCGCTCGGATCATATACACAGATCTGGCGGCGTTCCAGATATTCCTTGGCGACAGCGCCTTTTGCAATTGCCATTCCCATGTGTCCGCAGCCGATAAAGCCGAGCAGATATTTTTTATTTGTTCTCATCTGATTTCTCCTTTTCCTTCAAGATGATATGCATATGTGGTCAGTTCACGCAGTCCCATCGGACCTCTGGCGTGAAGTTTCTGGGTGGAAATGCCGATCTCGGCGCCAAGGCCGAATTCGAAGCCGTCGGTGAAGCGGGTGGAGGCATTATGGTAAAGACATGCACTGTCAATATCTTTGAAGAAAATCTCTTTTGACGCCCGGGATGCGGTGACAATGCATTCACTGTGATGCGTACCGTATGTTTCAATATGATCCACTGCCGCATGCACATCCTTCACAATCACAAGGTTCATGATCAGATCGTCATATTCAGTTGCCCAGTTGGTTTCATTTCCTTTGCGGATCTCAGGGTCATATGCACAGGCTTTCTCATCACCATAGATGATGACACCGTGCTCTTTCATCACTTTCACAATGCGGGGAACGAATGCATCGGCTGCCGCTTCATGGACAAGCAGGGTTTCCATGGCATTGCATACACTCGGCCTGGAACATTTGGCATTGATGATAATCCGTTCTGCCATATCGAAATCGGCACTTTCATCAACAAATGTATGACAGATACCAGCTCCGGTTTCAATGACCGGAACCTTCGCATTTTTTACAACCGCCTGAATCAGTCCGGCACCGCCTCTGGGAATCAGAAGATCGACATATTCGCGGCAGGCCATGAATTCGGCGGTTTCCTCACGGCTGGGCTTTTCCGCCAGCATCAGCGCATCCGGATTCACGCCATGGGCTTCAAGCGCCTGTTTCATGACATCGGTGATCGCCTTGCAGGAGCGGTAGGATTCCTTGCCGCCTTTGAGCACGCACGCATTGCCGGATTTGAAACAAAGCGCCGCGCAGTCCGCACTCACATTGGGGCGGGATTCGAAGATGATGCCGATCACGCCGATCGCCGTGCTGATTTTTTTCAGATGGATCCCGGAGGCAATGGTGCGCTCTTCCAGAACGCGGCCAAGCGGATCTTCCAGATGTTCCACCTGCAGGACTCCCTCGGCAATCTGGTCAATCCGGTTTTTATTGAGGGTCAGCCTGTCGAGCATGGCATTGCTCATACCGTTTGCCTGTGCTTCGGCAAGATCAAGCGCATTGGCGGCGATAATGGTTTCCGCATTTTCCACGAGTCCGTAGGCAAAATCTCTCAATACCGCCGAGCGGATTTCATTGCTCAGACTTCTCATTTCATTTATTATAGCTCAAGATACACCAAAAACACATCGCGGCTTGAAAGCCCGCGTGCCTTGAACATGCAGGGAAGACCTGTATACTTAAAATAGAACGGAGTAACCATGTATATACTGTCATGCTGGATCGAGCATCCCGTCAGGAGTCTCGACCGCACATTCACATATTTAAGCAATACCGAAGTGCCCCGCGGCTGCCGCGTGCAGGTTGTTTTCGGCATGAAAACACTGACTGGCTTTGTGGATTCGTGCATTGCCACAGATGAAACGGCAGAAGAAATCGAACAGCGGCTGAACATGAAGCTGCGCTTTATTGATCAGGCAATCGATCCGCAGCCTCTGATCACTGATGAGCTGTATGAGCTGGCCATGCGGATGCGTGAGACAACCCTGTCCACGGCGATTTCATGTTTCTCGGCGATGCTGCCGGCAAAGGTGAAACCGGGCAGCACCAAACACCGGATTGTCATGGAGCGCTGGGTCAGTGTCAGTGAAAACGAAGTGTCTCTGACCCCGAAACAGCTGGAGGCATATATGTATGTCAGAGAACACGGCAGTGTTCTTTACAGTGAATTACGAAAGAAATATCCCAACCAGGCCCGCAGCCTGATCAGTTTGAACGCGCTGAATCTGTTTGAAAAAGAAAAGACGGGATCCGTTGTCATTTCTGCAGGAACTTCCGCAAAGCCCGAACTCAGTGCGCTTCAGCAGAAGGTGATTGATGAAATCACGCAGAGCGATGATACGGTCTTTCTGCTTCGCGGTGTGACCGGCTCGGGCAAAACGGAAATCTATCTGCGCCTGGCTGAAAAAGCGCTGGATGAAGGCAGACAGGTGCTCATTCTGGTGCCTGAGATCGCCCTGACACCGCAGATGATTGAAAGGGTATCCTCACGCTTCGGCGCCACTTTGGCCATTTATCACAGCGGCCTCAGCGCCCAGGAGAAATATGAGCAGTACCGGATGGTCATGAATCAGGAGGCAAGGGTTGTGGTCGGCACCCGCAGCGCGGTCTTTCTGCCGTTTGACAACCTCGGCCTGATCGTCATGGATGAGGAACATGACACATCCTACAAACAGGATTCCCAGCCATGCTATCATTGCCGCGATGCGGCTTTGTTCCGTGCGCAGTATCATCATTGTCCTTTGGTTCTGGCCAGTGCCACCCCGACTCTTGAGTCCTATGCGCGCGGCTTGAAGAATGTCTATCATCTGATTGTCATGAACGAAAGGATCAACCAGTCGATGCCTGTGGTTCATATTGTGCCGATGAAGGAAAGCATCCGCAGGGGAGAGTCATATATCATTTCTGATCTGCTCAAAGAGAAAATCAGCGAGCGGCTTGAGAAGAAGGAACAGATCATCCTGCTGCTCAACCGCCGCGGCTATCATGCCCGTCTGAAATGCCGCAGCTGTCAGGAGGCAATCCGCTGTCCGCATTGTGATCTTGCGATGAGCTGGCACCGCGATACCGGTCTGCTCAAATGCCATACATGCGGTCATGAGATGAAAGTCATGAAAGTCTGTCCCTCCTGCGGCAGCACTGCCGGCTTTACGGCCTATGGTTTCGGCACTGAAAAGCTGGAACATGAAATTGAAACACTCTTTCCCAAAGCCCGCATTCTGCGCATGGATGCCGATACAACATCCCGCAAAAACTCCCATGAGCGCATTCTGAAGTCCTTTGCCTCAAAAGAGGCGGATATTCTGCTCGGCACCCAGATGATCGCCAAGGGACTGGATTTTGAAAATGTCACACTGGTCGGCATCATCAACGGAGATGACGGGCTTGCCCGCACGGATTTCCGCAGCGCCGAGACAGCCTTTGATCTTCTGATGCAGGCATGCGGCAGAAGCGGCCGCGGAGAGAAGGAAGGGGAGGTTGTGTGCCAGGTGTTTAACCCGGATCACTATGCGGTCAGATCAGCGCTGAACCAGGACTATGAAACGTTCTTCGCAAACGAAATGCGTTTCCGCCATGCCGGCCAGTATCCTCCATACACCTATATGATCGCCGTCACATTCTCCGATGTAAAAGAGGAAAATGCGATGCAGAGGGCTCTTCAGTTCATGCAGCGCATGAAGGGAAACTTCAAGACAATCGGGGTGATTTCACTTCTGAAGATTCATGATCTTTGCCGCTGCCGTGTCATTCTCAAGGGAAAAGACCTTGACGAAATGCGCAAAGCCGTCAGAGAATACATGGAATCCGGCGAATTCTCGCTGAAAGGCTTGCGGATTGATGTCAATCCGATGTATCTTGATTAAACCATGAGTGCTAGAAAGACGATTCTGGATATTCTGCTCAGAGTATTCAGCGAAAACGGATATGCCTCACTGATGATGAGGCGAATGAAGGCGGATGAAAAAGATGCCGCTTTTATTGCGGAATGTGTTTATGGAACTTTGCGCAATTATTCGCTGCTGGAATATCAATGGCGCCATCTGGCGAAAAAAACCAGAATGCGCACCGCGCTGCTGCTGGATATGAGCGTCTATCAGCTGCTGTTCATGGATGTGCCTGCCTATGCGGCGATCAATGAGGCGGTGGAGCTTGCGGACAGACATGAAAAGAAGTTTGTCAATGCGCTGCTCAGACAGGTCTCAAAAAACGGAATGATCACACCGCAGCAGGATGAGATCCGCTATTCTCATCCGAAATGGATCGCGGCGATGTTCAAAG
>CACWLH010000081.1 GCA_902761625.1 uncultured Erysipelotrichaceae bacterium | reverse complement strand
CATGGAAAGCGTGGAGGGAACACCGTTTGATTTCAGACAGTTCCATGCCATCGGTGAACGCATTGATGAAGACCATGAACAGCTTAAACTCGGAGCGGGATATGATCACTGGTATCCGATCAAAGGCGAAGGCATGCGTCTGGATGCGCTGATGAGAGGAAAGAAACTGGAACTGATCGTGGAAAGCGACTTCCCCGGCGTGCATATCTACACATCCAACTGGTTCACCGGCTGGCAGGGGAAAAACAATCATTTCTATACAAAACGCTCTTCGGCAGCCCTTGAGGCAAGCTATCTGCCCAATGCGGTCAATTACGAAACAGCAGTCAAACCGATCTGCAGAGCGAATGAGACTCTGCGTCATGAGATCCGTTTCAGACTGAGAAATATCAGTCAGGAGGCATTATGAAACAGTGGACAAATGAAGAACGATACAGAACATATCAGAAAAGCGACAAGAAAGAACTGCAGGCGCTCCATGAAACAATTGCGCAGTCAAAATGGAGAGAGGATTATCATGTGCAGCCGGTAACCGGCCTGATGAATGATCCCAACGGCTTCTCTTATTTCAACGGCAAATGGCATCTGTTTTATCAATGGTTCCCGTTCGGACCGGTTCACGGCATGAAGCACTGGTACCATGTGACAAGTGAGGATCTTGCCCACTGGAAGAATGAAGGCCTTGCCCTGAAACCGGAGCTGCTCAGTGAGAATTACGGCTGTTACAGCGGCAGCGCACTGGTTCAGGATGATGTGCTTTATCTTGCCTACACCGGCAATTCCAAAGATTATGATCTGAAACGCCATCCTTATCAGCTGCTGGCAAAGATGGACAGCCAGGGCAGAATTGAAAAACTTCCGAAACCCGTCATTTATCCGCAGACCGGATATACCGAGCATCAGAGAGATCCCAAACTCTTTGAATACAAGGGCAGATATTATATTCTGCTCGGTGCCCAGAATGAAGAGAAGAAGGGTGTATTCCTGATCTTTGAATCCAATGATGTCGAAAACGGCTGGCAGCTCAAGGGCGAGCTGAAAGTGCGCGGCTATGAAAGCTTCGGCTATATGGTTGAATGCCCGGATATCGAAAAGATCGGAGAGAAGTGGGTATTGCTGTTCTCACCGCAGGGACTGGAGGCAGAGGGCGAACGCTTCCTGCAGAAGTTCAACAATGTTTATTTCATCGGCGATCTTGATCTGGAAAATCTGGAATTCATTCCCGACGGACCTTTCGAAGAACTTGACCGCGGCTTTGACTTCTATGCGGCGCAATGTGCGGATCAGAATGTCTATGCGGATGCGGCCGTCATGTGCGGCTGGTTCAGCTGTGCCGATTACACATGCCCGCCTACTGAAGAGGAGGGCTGGGCCCATCTGATGAGCATGCCCCGCATTCTCACCATTGAAGACGGAAAGCTCATGCAAAGACCTGCTCCGGGCATGAAGTCACTGGAAGGCGATGTGCTTTTCAAAGCGGAAAACGGAACGATCACGGCGGACAGACTGCATGGCCTGATGCCCCGCACCGCCATTATCCATCTGGAAAATCCCGGCCTGCAGAGCACAGAGCTGAGTCTGTTCTCCAAGAACGGCAGACGCGGTTTTGAAATCAGCTATGACCGCAATGCGATGGTGCTCACCGTTGACCGCAGCGCATTGAACCATCAGATCAATGAGGAATTCGGCGCCGTCCGTAAAATCGAGCTTGAGAACGGCCTGAGCGCGCTGGATGTGTATGTGGACCGCAGCAGCGTGGAAATCTTTGTCAACAACGGCGAAAAGGTTGTGAGTGCGCGGATCTTCCCGGAACCGGATGAAAGAATCCTGCGCATGGGCGGCAAGGATATCAATCTTGTGATTTACAGCCCCGAAAAAGGCGTAGAAGACGACTTTATCATCTGATCCTGCGCAGCCTGTTTGCAAAAACAGGCTTTTTTGTTTATGCTTTTTCTCATATAAAAGGAGTATCTTATGAGGATCAGAAGAGCGATTGAAAAAGACATTCCCCGCATTGACGATCTGCTCAGCCAGGTGCTGGAAGTCCATGCGTCCATCCGTCCGGATCTGTTCATCAGCGGCACCCGCAAGTATACCGATGAGGAACTGAAGGGCATTCTCAATGACGAAAACACGCCGGTGTTTGCGGCTGTGGATGAAAATGACATCATGCAGGGCTATGCCTTCTGTGTGATGAATGATTATTCCGGCTCCAACAATCTGAAACCGATCCGCTCGCTTTATATCGACGATCTGTGCGTGGATGAAATGTGCCGGGGCAGACATGTCGGGGCGATGCTTTATGATTATGTATGCGCCTATGCGAAAGAGCAGGGCTGCTACAGTGTCACCCTCAATGTCTGGGAGGGCAATGACAATGCCAGAAGCTTCTATGAAAAGATGGGCTTCGGCATCCAGAAGACAGTCATGGAGAAAATCATCTGAAGACGGCGCATGCCGTCTTTTTCAAATAAAAAAAGGAACCTTCCGGTTCCTGATTCACAATCTTACGGTCTTCTTTCCTCAGCCAGATAGACGATGGAGATAAAGCCCGGACCGATGTGTGAGCCGATCGTGGGACCAAGCTCCATTAGTTCAACGCTCTTGGCCTTGGGAAACTGCTCCATCACGGTCTGTTTCCAGGCTTCGCCTTCCTCCGGGGTATCGGAGTGGCCGACGATGAATTCCATTCCTTCCGCTTCGCCGACATCCCTGATGACGCTGTCGAGCAGGGTGCGCAGCGCTTTCTTTCTGCCTCTGACTTTCTCATAGGCGACAAGACTGCCGTCCTCGGGCAGATAGATCAAAGGCTTGATGGACAGAAGGGAGCCGACAATCGCCGAAGCGTTGGAGAGTCTTCCGCCTTTGCGCAGCCATTGCAGATCATCGACCATGAAACGGTGGGCAATCTTTTTCGCATTGTTGTTGCACCAGTCCATGACCTCTTCCTTGCTGGCGCCGTTTTCTTTCATGGCAACCAGTTTTTTGATCAGAAAGGCAAGACCCATGGTGATGCAGGAGGTATCCATGATGTAAAGCTGCGCATCAGGGAATTCCTCGCGGATCATATCCGCGGCTGCAAGGGAGTTGGCATAGGAGTTGGAAATGGCTCTGTCCATATCGACAAAGACCACCGCCTCGCCGTCCTCAATCAGATCCTTGAAAAATTCGTAATAAGCATAGGAGTTGATCTGTGATGTGTTGGGGAGTTTGCCTTCCCGCATGGTTGAATAAAAGCGCCGTCTTGTAGACTCGCGGCAGTCATCTTTATATATCTGTCCGTCGATTTCAAATGAATATGAAATCATCGGGACATGGTGTGCATCCAGCCAGTCACGTTCTATATCACAGGTTGAAGAAGTCGCAATCACGTAGTTTCCCATAAATAACCTCTTGTTGTAATCCGAACGTTACCATTGTATAAGAAGTGCACTTTCAAAATCAACTCTTGCGGTCCAAATTCGCCAAATGCCCGATCAGAAAAAAAACTGTTCTCCTCATACGGAGGGAACAGCTTTCGAACGGATATCAATCATTTCAATCAGCTCTTCCATGAGCTCGCATTTCTCGGTGTCCTTTCTGACTGCGAAGACAACTTCCAGAGTTGCCCGCGGATTCAGCGGCACGGTGATGACGCCTTCCTGCTTCATGACATTCAGGGTTGAAATCGGCAGCAATGCAACACCCTTGCGGGCGGCAACCTCTTTCAGAATGGTCTCAATATCGGCCGTTCTCACGTTTTCCGTTGAGATGTGCTGGTTTTTGAGAAGATTCCAGCATACCCCGAATGACTGGGTGTTGGGATCGGCCAGATAGAAGAATTCATTCTTCAGCATCGGCAGACGGATGCTGCATTCTTCCGCATAGCGGTGGTCAGCCGGCAGGATCGCAGCCATCTCATCGGTTGCCATTCTGTAAAGCTTCAGCTTTTCAGGACGGTTGATCATGTTCTTGCGGATGATAATGCCGTCATAATAGCCTTCCGCCAGACCTTCAATCAATGATCTGCCGTCAGTCATTTCCAGTCTCAGATCGGCATCCTCGAAATCATCCAGGAAACGGGTGAAGATGCGGTTGAGACGGTATTGCTTGAGGATGGGAAGGGCGCCGATGATAATGGAACGGTCATTTTTCGGTCTGTATTGTTCCATCATGCGCATGGTTTTGCGATAAGCGCGGATCAGCGGTTTCGCTTTGGAAAGAAGCTCCTCTCCTGCCTTGGTGAGAATGCCGGTGTTTTTTCCTTCACGCAGAAAGAGCGGTGTCCCGAATTCTTTTTCCAGACGCAGGATTTCCTTTGAAGCACTTGTTTCATACCGGTGCGGACCGATCGGTGTAATAAAGCTGTCGCTTTCAGCTGCTGCGACAAAAACTTCCAGATCTTCAATTAACATATTTGTCAATGCCTCGTTTTCATTATTATATCACGGCAAATCAAAGCGCACCGCCCTGTGCGTTCATGTTATTCATAAAATGATCAGATTTCCTTCACAAAAGACAGGGTCAGCAGGACTAACATATAGGCGGAGGTTACCATGAAAAAGATACTTTGCGCACTGATGATGTGCATGATGATATGTTTGTGCGGCTGCGCCAAGGCGGACAGTGAAACGATGGAGATCACGGTTCTGCAGGCGGACAAGGCCGATGCGATTCTGATCGAGACACAAAAGGGCTGTGTATTGATTGATACGGGCCTTGAGGAAAACAAGGATGATCTTCTTTCACTTCTGGATGAGAAGGGAATCACATCTTTATACGCAATGATCATCACCCATTTTGACAAGGACCACGTGGGTGGGGCGGACTGGGTATTGAACAGTCTTGAGGTCTCACATGTCTATACATCGTATCAGACCAAGGAAAGCGATGATATCACATCTTATGAAGAAGCCCTGAAACAGGCCGGCCTGAAAGAAGTCGAAATTAACGGCACCCAATCCTTTTCGCTTGGTGATGCGCACTTTGAAATCAACGGGGCATCAGGGTCGTATGAGAAGAATGAATCAAACAATTCCTCACTGATCGTGAAAGTCACGTTCGGCAGCCGGACATATCTGTTCATGGGCGATGCACAGAATGAGCGGATTGAGGAATATCTTGCAAACAATGACGCCGATGCCGATTTCCTCAAAGTTCCTTACCATGGCCACTATATGAAGTCGCTTGCCGCATTGATTGAAGCCGTCAGTCCAGAGAGCGCGGTCATCACCAACGGCATCAGTGAACCCGAAGCCAAAGAGATCGCTAAGACCGTATCGCTGTTTGCGGAAAACGGAACCGATGTGTATCAGACTGTCAATGGCACAGTCACTGTTGTATGCACGCAGGACGGATTTACGCTCACGCAATAATCTCCATGGTATAATCGCAGGGATGGAGGGCAATATGAAAGCACCGTTTTCAGAATATTTAAGTCTGATTGCACAGCCTTTAAAGGATGTGGTCAGTCTTCTTCAGAACGATTATGAATATGTCAGCGCGCTGGCAAGTGACTCCAAAGGACTCAATGTCCGCATTTCCGCCCATGCGAAAAGCGTCAGTGACAAAACCATGGCGAATGAGCGCGGAATTGTCTTCAGAGCGGCAAAAGAAGGACGCTATTGCGAATATGCCTTCAATGAATTCGATTATGAACATCCGCAGCAGGAATACCGCAGAATCAAGGCTGCCCTGGATGAGCAATATGAACTGCTTTCCGAGACAGGCACAAAAATTTACGAAACCCCGCTGCCTAAGGATGAGCCATGCACATTGTTTCATCAGTCGCAAACAGAACAGCTGCCCGAAACCGCCGATATTGACGGAATCGTAAAACGCTTCACATCTCTTTGTGAAAAGGCAATGAACATGACCTCATTCATGATTGACTGCACACTCAGCGGCCAGTCCACCCATGTGTGCAAGATGTTCATCACCGCTAAGCGGATGATGAAACAGAGCTATGTCTATTCCGAGGCGACGATTGTTCCGGTTGTTTCAAAAGAGGGCAGAAACCAGTATGCATATGAAGGAATTTCCGGCTTATGCGGACCTGAACTGTTTGATCAGCTTGGCGCAAAGCTTGAAAAAGCGGTGAATGATGCGGTTGAACTGCTTGATGCAGGACGCATTGTTCCGGGTGAATATGAGATTATCACTTCCCCTGAAGTCACCGGTCTGATTGCCCATGAGGCTTTCGGACATGGCGTTGAGATGGATATGTTTGTCAAAAACAGAGCGCTTGGCGCAGAGTATATCAATCAGCGTGTCGCAAGCGATCTCGTCAGTATGCATGAAGGCGCCCTGTGCGCGGAAAATGTCACCAGCTATGCCTTTGATGATGAGGGCAATCCGGCCGATGATGTGACTGAAATTGATCATGGCATTCTGAAAACCGGCATCTGCGATGAATTGAGTGCATTGCGTCTTGGCGTGCGTGCGACCGGCAACGGCAAGCGTGAAAACTTCGAGCACAAGGTTTACACCCGTATGACAAATACCGTCTTTGACAGCGGAACGGACAAGGTGGAAGACATGATCGCCTCGGTGAAATACGGATATCTTCTGGAAGGAATGGAAAGCGGCATGGAGGATCCCAAGCATTGGGGCATCCAGTGCATTGTCAAATGCGGCCGTGAGATCATCGACGGAAAGCTCACCGGCAGGATTGTCTCACCGGTGATTTTGACCGGATATGTTCCGCAGGTGCTCGGCAATATCACAATGGTTTCCGATGACCGTGAAATCTTCGGCACCGGCGGCTGCGGAAAAGGCTATAAGGAGTGGGTGAAGGTCGCCGATGGCGGACCTTATCTCAAGACGAAAGCGAGGCTCGGATAATGGAAAAACTGATCGGAATTCTGCGTGCGTCCGGTGCGGATGGCTGGGAAATCAGGGATACACAGACAAAGGGCTGGGAGTTCTATTTCATCAAGCATCAGCTGGATCAGCACCGTGTGAAAGAGGTCAGACATGTGAATCTGACTGTATATAAAAAAAGTGAGGACGGAAAATACATCGGCTTCTGCGATGGGGAAGTCTATCCGGATGACGATGAAAAAACAATTGAGAAACAGGTGTCTTCATTGATTTATTCTGCTTCCCTGATGAAAAATCCGGTGTATGCGCTCAATCAGCCCAAAGCTGCCCAAAGCATTGACACAAAGCCGTATACCGTCCGTGAGATCTCACGCGATTTCCTGAATCTGATGAATGCGGTGAAGGAAACGGAATATAAATATATCAATTCCTATGAAATCTTCGTGAATGAGCAGACCTTCCGGCTGATCACTTCCGAAGGCATCGATGTCAAAGAGACTTCCCCGGTTTCAATGATGGAAGTTGTTGTCAATGCGAAGGATGAAAAACATGAAATCGAGCTTTACCGCATGTACCGCAGCGGCACATGCGATCCTTCCCGCATCAGGGAAGATCTTGAAAAGACCATGCGCTATGGACATGACAGGCTCAAGGCAAAGCCGACCATGCATCTGAACAGTGCGCCGGTTGTCTTCTCGGATTCCAACGCCCTGAAAATTGCCGATTTCTTCCTGGACAGAACAAATGCGGCCTATATTTACCGCGGCATGAGCAGCTGGAAAAAAGGCGAACCATACGCGGAGGAACTGAGAGGGGACCGTGTGAGTCTTAGGGCATTGCGCTATCTTGACAATTCTTACTGCAACCGGATCTATGACCGCGAAGGCGCACCGGTGCGTGATCTTTCATTGATCGATCAGGGAATCGTGAAGGCATATCATGGCAGCCGCATGTTCTCGCAATACATCGGCAATGATGACTCCTTTATCGTAAGCAACTTTGAGCTGAGCGGCGGAACTGCTTCTGAAGAAGAAATCAGGTCCGGCTCCTATCTGGAAGCAGTGGAATTCTCTGATTTCCAGGTTGACTCTCTGACCGGGGACATCTTCGGTGAAATCCGTCTGGCCTATTGGCATGACGGCAATACCGTCACACCGATCAGCGGCGGTTCGGTTTCCGGCAATATGAACGAACTGATGAAAACAATGCGGATGAGCAGCGAAATGAAGCAGCTTTCCGCTGCCCGCATTCCGGCCGCCATCCGGCTTGAACATGTGACAATCGCCGGAGAGGGGGAATGACATGAAAGTTTTCGCCAGTGATTTCGACGGCACCATCCGCCGTTACGACCGCAGGGTTCCCTATATTCTCAAAGAGGACAAGGAAGCCATTGCCGCCTTCCGCAAGGCAGGCAATCTCTTCGGCATGTGCTCAGGCAGAGCGTTTGATTCCATTCTCAAAGAGGCGCATGAGCTGCCTTATGCGGATTTCTATATCGTTTCCACCGGCGCGGTGATCGGACATGTGAAAGACGGCGGCATGAAAATGATCTATGAACAATGCGTCAGCCGGCAGTATGCGCAGGATCTTTATGAACGCTACGGCAAAGATCAGAAGGTCTTCTATGTCCATGTGGACGGTTTCCTTTACCGCATCGGCAGAAGCGAAGGCGATGAAACCGCACAGAATTTCATATCCTCATTTGATCAGCTTCCCGCCGGAAACATTCAGGGTGTCTCCATCGGCACCGATTCCAGAGACACCGCTTCCCTGATCACCGATGCGATCAACCGGATCTATCCGGAAGTATCCGCATTCCAGAACAACGACTACCTCGACACCGTGAAAAAAGGCTGTTCCAAAGGGAATGGCATCATCCGTTTAAGAAATATGTATCCGGCTGAAATGATCGGGGGAATCGGGGATTCCTTCAATGATATTCCGCTTCTGGATGAGGCGGATGTTTCCTTCACATTTGACTTTTCCGATGAGCGTGTCAAGGAACATGCGGATTATATTGTCACAAGCGTTGCCGAGGCGCTGGATATTTTCACAAGGCTCTGAGCAGCTGTCCATGCATGTGCATGGCGACTGCTTTTTATGTGCGCGGATGGTACAATAAACAAAACAGGCATATAAATAAAAGGAGAGCCGTTCTGCCTGGACGGCGGTAAAGATCATTATGAGATATATCGATTTTTCCAAAGAGAAGGAACAGGTTTCCGTCATCGGTGTCGGCACAATGAGAATCGCCGGTCTTGATGAGGCCGCAGCTGAAACATTCGTCAAGACT
>CACWLH010000080.1 GCA_902761625.1 uncultured Erysipelotrichaceae bacterium | reverse complement strand
AGCGAATTTGGCGGAGATTGCAATAAGTTTGTCCAAAAACTTTTCCATTTTCTTTTTTACTCCTCGGTTTTTTATTTGCCGCGCTGATCAGGCGCATCTGTGAAAGCGCTTTTGTTCACATCCACAATATAGCGCAAGTCAAAACATGTGTCAATATTAATTTTATGTTTTTGAAACATATTTCGTTTCAGATCATGTATAATAAACTTGCGGAAAGGATAAAGAATCATGAATATCTTTGAAATAATGGATGCCAGCGCATCTTCATTTTCCAAAACCGACCGGCTGATTTACGAATCCATCCGGAAATTTCCGGATGAGTTTGCCAATGAGTCCATTACCATCATCTCCGAAAAAGCAGGCTATTCCAAACCTGCCCTTTCCCGGTTCGCCAAGAGGCTCGGATTCGGCGGATTCGCGGAATTTCAATACCAGTTATCGCAGGATCTGAAAAACCGCAGAGAGAAACCGGCCGAGCGCACAAATGCAGAGATCTATGCAAATCTTCTGATCCAGGTGGAAGAATCTCTGAAACCGGACGTGATCAAAGCTCTGGTCGAAAGAATGAGAAGCAGCCGCCAGACGGTGATCTTCGGCACCAATCTTTCCAGGCTGCCTGCTGAAATGCTTTATATCAGTCTGCAGTTTGAAAAAAACATCCTGCCGGTTCTGCCCCCGAATGATATTCCGCCGATCATTCACAGCCCGGAAGATCTGTATATTTTCTTCTCCGCATACAAAGGTGATTCACATCAGGCCATCATGAAAGATCTGCGCAAGCTGCCTGAGGAAAAAAGACCGTACCTGGTCCTGGTTACAGCCAATTCCAAACACCCGCTGCGCCACAATTTCAATGAGACAATCGTCCTGCCTTCCGTTTCGCTGGCAAGCGGTTCGCAGGTTGTCTATTCTGATACCTTTGCTTTCATGATGTTCAATGACTTCATCCTGCGTCAGATGAACCGATAACGCTGAGTGCCTGTGCGCACCCGGCGTTTTTTTGGATTAATTCGGAAGAAAATACCGGTCAATCAGATATAATTGACTGGAACAAAAAGAGGAAGCGGATATGAGCGAAACGAAAACCTATGATACCGGCGCCTTGTTCAAAGAGACGATCCGGATGGCATGGCCCGCCCTGCTGGAAAGCTTCTTTGTGGCCCTTGCCGGTATGATTGACACCATGATGGTTTCCACGATGGGAACCTACGCGGTTGCGGCGGTCGGTCTGACCACTCAGCCCAAATTTATTACTCTGGCAATCTTCTTCTCGATCAATGTTTCCGTCAGCGCGCTGGTTGCCCGCAGACGCGGACAGCAGGATCAGAGAAGCGCCAATGAAATTCTGCTTACTGCCCTGATTCTGACATTGCTGTTCTGTGC
The DNA here is from genome assembly GCA_902761625.1 of uncultured Erysipelotrichaceae bacterium. GTDB lineage: Bacteria > Bacillota_I > Bacilli_A > Erysipelotrichales > Erysipelotrichaceae > Bulleidia. Next base: position 7,882 of record CACWLH010000080.1, on the reverse strand, counting down.
GATTCTCAGCGTCATCACCGTGATCTGGGCTTCCCCGATTATCAGCTTATGCGGCTCCAACGCGGATACACATGAATCTGCGGTACTGTATTTCCGGGTTATTCAGGCGGGCATGATCTTCAATGTCCTCTCACTCTGCATCAATGCCGCCCAAAGAGGCTCCGGCAATACGAAGATTGCGATGACAACCAATATCACCTCATCCGTTGTCAACATCATCTTCAACTATCTGCTCATCGGCGGAAACTTCGGCTTTCCCAAATGGGGCGTCTTCGGTGCAGCCTTCGCGACGGTGCTTGGCACAGTGGCAGCTTCCATCATGAGCGTGCGCTCCCTCTTCAATCCGAACAGCTACGTATCCATTCCCTTTATCAGAAGAGAAAAGATCCGCTCCCAGGGCGAATCACTGCTTTCCATTCTGAAACTCGGATCAAATATGCTCATTGAAAACATCGCCATGCGTATCGGCTTTGTGACAACCGCGATCATGGCTGCCAAACTTGGCACCGATGCCTTCGCGGCTCATCAGGTCGGGATGAACTTCCTGTCGCTTGGCTTCTCATTCGGTGACGGCATGCAGGTGGCGGCGGTCGCTCTGATCGGCAGATCGCTCGGTGAAAATGATCCGGACAAGGCAAGGGTTTACGGAAGGCTTTGTCAGAGAACGGGTCTAGGCATCTCGTTTGTACTGGCAATCATCCTGTTCTTCTTCGGAAGAAACCTGTTCTCGCTCTTCTTTACGGACCTCGCCGTTCTGGATATGGGCGTTCTGATTTCCAAATATATCATCGTCATCATCCTCTTCCAGATTTCCCAGATTATCTTCGGCGGCTGTCTGCGTGGCGCTGGCGACATGAGATACTGTCTGTTCGCCTCCCTGATCTCCGTCACTCTGATCAGAACAGCGGTCACATGGGGACTCACCAGTGTGTTCGCACTTGGTCTGCATGGCATCTGGATCGGTATTCTTTCCGATCAGCTCTCCCGGTTCATCTTCCTCTCCCTTCGCTTCAAAGAAGGCTCATGGGCAAAAATCCGGATCTGATCAAACCAAAATATCTTTATACACGGAGGGCATTCCCCTCCGTTTTCATTTGCATTGCATGCATTCATTCACTTTGGTAACATATGGAGCGGAAACGAGGATAACGCATGAACACAAAGTACAGAGCCGCTCTGTTTGATCTTGACGGCACCCTCACACAATCAGGCGAAGGAATCATGAAATCCTTCCGCTACGCCTTCGAAAAGATGAATCTTGAGCTGGACGATAACGCTGATCTTTCCGTCATCATCGGTCCCCCGCTCAAGGGTTCATTCGCACTGTTCGGTGTACCGGAAGACAGACTGGATGAAGCGGTCAGAACATACAGAGAACGCTATAACACCATCGGCAAATATGAAAACACGCCTTATGAGGGAATCGAGGATCTTCTGCGCAGACTGAAAAACGACGGTATTAAACTGTATGTGGCCACCAGCAAGCCCGAACCGATGGCGAAGGATATTCTGGAACATTTCTCGCTTGATCAATATTTCGATGAGATCGCCGGGGCAACCTTCGACGGCACTCGAGGCACAAAAAAGGATGTCATCCTTTATCTCAGGGAAAAAGCAGGCTTCAGTGAAAACGCTGTGATGGTCGGCGACACTGAATTTGATATCATCGGCGCCCATGAAACCGGACTCGACGCAATCGGCGTTGAATGGGGATACGGCACATATGAATCCATGCACAATGCAGAGCCGATCGGCATTGCCGCAACCATGGATGAGCTTTACGCATTGATCACAAAGGAATAAGCATATGAAAAATCCGCAGGACGCGGATTTTTCTGTTTTATTCAAACTGGCTGGCGTATAAACGGTAATATGTTCCTTTCGCCTTCATCAGCTCATCATGGGTTCCCTGCTCCACCATGTCGCCATGATCCATGACAAGGATGTGATCGGCATTCTGGATCGTGGAAAGACGATGGGCGATGACAAAGCTTGTCTTGTCTTTCATCAGGGAGCGGATTGCCTTTTGCACCTGACGCTCTGTCGTTGTGTCAACATTTGAAGTCGCCTCATCGAGAATGAGCATGTTGGTGTTGTAAAGCATGGCTCTGGCAATGGTGAGCAACTGTTTCTGTCCCTTGGAAATATTGCCGCCATCCTCGGTAACGATGGTGTCATAGCCGGCCGGGGAGCGCATGATGTAATTGTGGATTCTGGCTGCTTTGGCAGCTGCCACAACCTCTTCCATGGTCGCCCCTTCCTTGCCGTATGCAATATTGTCAAAGATGGTTCCCTGGAATACCCATGTGTCCTGCAGAACCATGGCATAATTCCTTCGCAGACTTTCCATCGTGTATGCGGTGTGCGGTTTCCCGTCCACCCGGAATTCACCGGAATCCGGATCATAGAAGCGCATGAGCAGATTGATGATTGTCGTTTTGCCGGCGCCGGTATGACCGACGATGGCAATTGTCTCACCCGGTTTTGCGGTAAAGCTCAGATCGTGCAGAACCGTCTTGCCGGGCAGATAGCCGAATTTCACATGTTCCGCCTCAACCATGCCTTGTGCCTGTGTCAGCACTTCGGCATTTTCAATATCAGCGGTTTCCTCAGGCTGATCGAGCAGCTGGAATACTCTTTCCGCGGCTGCCAGGGCACTGAAGATTTCATTGACGATATTTGAAATCTCATTGATCGGGCCGGAGAATTTGCGGCTGTAGAGAATAAAGCTGGAGATCTGTTCAAGACCGACGATGCCGTTCATATAGAGCACCGCACCGCCCATGCCGATGGCTGCCAGACCAATATTGGAGATCATGCCGATGGTCGGGCCCATGGTCATACCCATACTGTCGGCATTTTTGTAAGCTTCCGCCGCAGCCCTGTTGATTTCGGAAAATTCCTTTGCGCTGACCTCTTCATGGGCATAGGCAAGGATGGTTTTCTGACCGGTGAACATCTCCTCCGCAAAACCGTTCATGCGTCCGTAAGAGGCGCTGCGCTTGCGGTAGAGCGGCCTTGTGACTTTGCTCATCTTTCTGGTAAACCAGATCGAAACCGGAATTGTGAAGACCATGCACAGCACAAGCGGCACCGAGATCGAGCACATGATGATGAAACTGCCGACAACGGTTACCGTACTGGTGAGAATGTGGATCAAATCCGAGGAGAGACTGGTTGTGACCACGTCAATATCATAGGAGACGCGGCTGATGATATCACCCGCCTGGTTGCGGTCAAAATAGCTGACCGGAAGCTTCATGAGCTTGTTGAAGACATCCCGTCTCATGTTTTCGGCCACCTTGCGGCCGACTCTGGCCATGGAAATCGTGATGATGAAGGAGAGAATGTTGGAGCCGACATATGCCGCCAGCATCAGCAGCGCATAATGCTTTACCATTGCCATATCCACATGGCCCGGACCAAGCCTGTATCCTTCCTCGGCGACACCGATCGCCTTGCCGGCGAAACGCGGTCCGAGAAGATTTCCAAGGTTGCTTAAAAAGGCACAGCATAACAGAAACAATACGACCCATTTGTAAACCATGAGATACCTGATGATTCTGATCAGGGTGCCTTTCGCGTCTCTTGGTTTTTCTTTTTTACCGCCGCGGTCACCTCTTCCCGGCATAGGCTGCACCTCCTTTCATTCGTTCATATCCCCCATCTGGATCTCATAGGTCTCACGATAGGGTTCACATGTTTTCATCAATGTCTCATGATCGCCATATCCGATGCATCTGCCGTTGTCGAGAACCAGGATCTTCGTCATGTTCATGACACTGGAAACACGCTGGGCAATCATGATCAGGGTTGAATCCGGATAGTTTTCCATGATCGATCTGCGCATGGATGCGTCCGTCTTATAGTCAAGCGCGCTGGAGCTGTCATCCAGGACAAGAATTTCCGGCTCTGCCGCAAGCGCTCTGGCCACAAGGATTCTCTGCTTCTGGCCGCCCGAGAGGTTGGCGCCTTTGATCGCCGCCTCATAAGCGAGCCCTTCGGGAATGCCTTTGATGAATTCAAGCGCCTGGGCGCTTTCCACCGCGGTGTTGATTTTCTCTTCCTCGATATCGCGGCCGAAGTTGATATTCTCATGAAGGGTATCCTGGAAGATCATGTCATTCTGGAATACCGTGCCGAATTTTCTGCGCAGCTCCTGTTTCTGATAAGAGCCGATCTTTCTGCCGTCCACGCGGATTTCACCGCTTGTGGCATCATAGAAGTTCATCATCAGATTGATGATCGTTGTCTTGCCGCAGCCGGTCGGGCCGATGATACCGAGACTTTCCCCTTTGCGGATCGTGAAGCTGATATCATCCAGCGCATTTTCACGCCGTTCGCCAGCGAAGGCTTTGGTCTCATGGGAAATGCTTTCGCCATAAGCGAAATTCACATGATCAAAGGCAATCACCTCATCGCTTTCTTCAGCTGTCTCATCTTCAATGACCGCCTTTGTCTGATCCTCAGCATCAAGCACCGCCTGGATTCTGTCTGCTGAAGCGGATGCCCGGGACATTGTCATGAAGATGCGGTTGAGGCCCATGACACCCATGGCGATCATGTTGAAATAAGTCAGGAATGCGAGAATGACACCCGGCTTCATCAGGCCGGCATTGACTCTATGCGCACCGATGAACACCACCGCGGTCAGACCGATATTGAGCGCCATCTGCATGAGCGGACCGGGGATTGCCATCACCGTGACCGCCGCCACATCGCTGCTCATCATTTCATGATTGGCTTTGGCGAAACGGTTCATTTCATAGGATTCCTTGCTCAGAGCCCTGACCACGCGGATGCCGGTGATGCTTTCACGCATGAGTCTGACCACCACGTCGAGTTTCTGCTGTACCTTTCTGTACATCGGAATGCCGCGGGAAGAGACAAACAGGATGATCGCAAGCAATACCGGCATGATCACCACCATGATCATTGCCATATGCCAGTCCATGAAACTGGCCACCATGACACCGCCGACAAGCATGATCGGCGCTCTGACGCATAATGTCTGAAACTGCTGAACCGCCTGCTGGACATTGTAGCTGTCGCTTGTCATGCGGGAAATCAGAGAAGGAAGTGAAAAGCTGTCAAACTGCTTTCCGGTCAGTGAAATGGTTTTTTCAAACAGTGCCTGACGGGTTTCATAGCTGATCCGGTGGGCATTGTCGATTGCCTTGCGGTTGGCTCTGACATTGAAATAACGGCAGAGAACCGCGGTCACAAACATGCCGCTTCCCCATAAAAGAACCATCGTGAGATTTCCCGAAGGCACAACATTGTCAATGATGTGTTCAAGGATATACGGCAGCATCAACTCAGTAAGGGTTGCAATCAGCTTGATCAGGATGGCAATGAATACCGCATATTTGTATTTTTTCAGATTTCCGAATATCAGTTTCATCTGTGCCCTCCTTTCAGCTGTTCCGTCTGATCGATCAGATCGATATCGTCTTTCTTTGCCGCATGTTCCCCAAGCCGCACAAGAATGCCGCGCAGCTGTTCACGTTCATCCGGCTCCAGTACTTCAAACATCAGATCATCCTTCTGTTTCAGGATTTCCCTGCGTTTTCTTCTGCCTTCCTCCGTGATATCAAGAATCACATTTCTTCTGTCATTCTCATCTCGTCTGCGGGCAATGAGCTTTTTATCTTCAAGTTTCGCGCACAGTTCACTCAGGCTGCCCGGCTGGATGTTCAGAATCTCCTGAACCTCTTTCTGGGACATCGGTCCCATTTCCTCCAGCATGCCGAGAATTCTCTGCTGGGAATAGCTCGGGGCGCCATGGTGTCTGAGAACGCGGACAGTATGAAACAGCAGCCAGGAAAGCGAGCCGTCATCACGCAGTATATATGTTTTTTCCGTATCTTTTGATTTTGTCATTTCAATTTCCGAAAACACGCTAATCCTACCACTGAACAGGGTGAATATCAAGGTACCTAAGTATCATACACACATATATGCTTTCATCCGCTTTTGATGCCCCTAAAACTGCTAAATCCGAAAAAAAATCCCTTCCTCTCAGAAGGGATTCAGGATTGAATTACATCTTTTCAGGAGCGCTGACGCCGATCAGATCAAGCGCGTTCTTCATGGTGATCATGCACGCATTGACCAGGCCCAGTCTCTGGTTGGTGAGTTCGGGCTTTTCCGGATCGGATACACGGCAGCTGTTGTAATAGCTGTGGAAGTCACGGGCAAGGGTCTGGCAGAATGCGCAGATTCTGTTGGGCATTCTGTTTTTCGCCGCATCCGCGACCACCTTCGGGAATTCGGAAATCTGCTTGAGCAGAGCCGCTTCCTTGGCATCGGTGAGCAGATCATACTGGCTCAGTCTTTCAAATGCCGGGGTATCTTCCTTATGCAGAATATTGAACATTCTGGTGTATGCATACTGCGCGTAATAGACCGGGTTGTCATTGGATTTTTCACGGGCAAGGTTCATGTCGAAATCCATGTGAGTGCCGACTTCCTTTGAAACAAAGAAATATCTGGCCGCATCCACGCCGACATCCTCACACAGTTCTCTGAGTGTGATTGCGTTGCCGGTACGCTTGCTCATCTTGACCTCTTCACCGTTTTCAACCATTCTGACCATCTGGATCAGGTCAACCTCAAGGCAGTCTCTCGGATAGCCGAGCGCTTCCAGGGCACACTTCATTCTGGTGACATAGCTGTGGTGGTCCGCACCCCAGAGGTCAATCAGCTTTGTATAGCCTCTTTCCAGCTTGTAGACATGGTTGGCAATGTCCGGTGTCAGGTATGTCAGCAGGCCGCTGGCTTTTTTGAGTACGCGGTCCTTGTCATCGCCGAACTGGGTGCTTCTGAACCAGAGGGCATCATCCTTTTCATAAGTGAGATCCTTCTGCTTCATTGTCTGCAGGACCTGTTCAATGCGCAGGCTGTCATTCTCATAGAAGAAACGCTCATGAACCCATGAGTCAAAGCTGACTCTGTACAGTTCAAGATCCTTTTCGATCTTGGCGAGTTCACGCTTGATTCCTTCTTCCTTGAAATAGGCTTTTCTTTCTTCCGGATCCGCTGTGAGCCACTTGTCGCCATCCTGCTTTGCGATGTCAATCGCGATGTTTTTGACATCCTCGGCATGATAGCCGTCTTCGGGCAGTTCAAACGGCTGTCCGAAATATTCGTTATAGCGGGCAATCAGGGAAAGACCGAGCATTTCAATCTGGTTGCCGGCATCGTTGACATAGTATTCTCTGAGCACATCGTATCCGCTTGCCTTGAGCACTCTTGTGACTGAGTCACCCCAGGCGGCACCGCGGGCATGGCCGCAATGCAGATCGCCGGTCGGGTTGGCGGAAACATATTCTACAAGAATCTTTTCACCGTTTCCGGTGTTGTTTTTTCCATAATCATCGCCCTGGTCAAGAATGGTGTTGATCACTGCGGAAAGCGCTGTTTCGCTGATCACAAAGTTGATGAAACCCGCTCCCGCCACACTGATGGAACTTGCCTCGGGGAGATTCTTTTCCAGCACGGGAAGCAGATCAGCCGCGATATCGGCCGGCTTTCTGTGAAGGCTCTTTGCAAGACGCATCGCAATGTTTGTCGAATAGTCTCCCATCTTCGGATCACGCGGTCTTTCCACCATGACCATATTTCCTTCCGGCTCAATGTCAAATGCCTCTTTGACGGAAACACTGACCGCCTGCCGGATTTTCTCACTGATATCGCTCATATCGGCCTCCTTATCAATAATGCCCGTACATTATAGCGAAAACGGATCATTTTGTGAACGTTGCTTATCAACAAAAACAGGTCGTTATGACCTGTTTATGCCTGATCCGGTGCTTTCCAGACAATGACCTGTCCTTCTTTGCTTGTCTGGATGACATATTCGGAATTGAATCCCGCCTTT
>CACWLH010000079.1 GCA_902761625.1 uncultured Erysipelotrichaceae bacterium | reverse complement strand
TATGCGATTGCGGCTGTATTACTGATCGGGCTTGGTATTTTCATCAAATCCAATATGGATTTCAAAAATCAGATGGAAACTGCAAAGGCTTATGTTTCCGACCGTGATTATGCAAAGGCTGTTGAAGCATATCAGTCAGCTTTGCGTATGAGGTCAGGCAATGAAGAAGCCTCGACAGGTCTCAACAATGCATATTTTGCATGGGGAGACAGTCTACTGAATGAAGGCAAGTATGAGGAAGCGATCAAAAAATATTCCATGTCTCCCAACGCATCAGGGTATATTGATCAGGCATATATTGAATGGGGAGATTCACTTCTGTATGATGGCAGATATGAGGATGCCATCAGTCAATACAGCATGTCATCAAACGGTACTGAATATGTGGATCAAGCGTACCGTGAATGGGGAGACAGTCTTCTGTATGACGGCAAATATGAAGAAGCCATTGATAAATATCTCAATATGACTGACAGTTCATATGATATTGCAAATGCATATACAGTATGGTCTGATCAGCTTGTATCGGAAGGAGATTATGAATCTGCAGCGAAAGTGCTGGAAAGCGGAAAAGAAACGTATCCTGAAATCAGCGGCGAACTGGATTATCAGTCTGAATATGTCAAATCCGAACAATATATTGCCGGTCTGAAAAACGATCTCAGGACAATTGTCAAAAAAGTGGACGAAGGCAAATTCACCGAAGCATTGAAAATGATAGATACATTGAACAGTTCTGCACAGGATATCAAAGCCAACGTAGGCTCATTCCCTCTGATCATGGATGTGAATGGGGCGAAGTACGACAAAGTTGCGCTATATAAGCCCTATAGCAGTCGTTTCGCAGTTTATTATGGTGAATATTCCGAAAATGATCGTGAAGGAAACGGAATTTATCTTTATCGATATAATTCTGACGCCGAAGACAATGACTTTTATTATAGTGAAGGCAAATGGGAAAATGATAACCCCAATGGTATGCAGAATACTTATTACTGGCATTACAGTGACGGAAAACTGGACAGGGATGAGGTAAACAAAATCAATGTGACTGACGGTGTCTACGATGGTGAATGTACCAGAATAAACAATCTCAATGGTATTACGTATACAGGACGATACATTTACGGTATTCCGCAATTGCTGGGAACGGAATCTCAGGACGGACAAACCTATAAGGTATACCTTTATTCAAGTGACAGAAACCATTGGTATTATTTCGAGGAGGATTCATCTTTTGAACGCAAGCATACCGTGTACGGTTTCCGAAAAGATTGAAGTCTGACAATTCAGCTTAAAGATTAAAGCAAAGACCGCAATGTCAGCCGGTCTTTTGCTTTGAGAGGGATATGGAAGTAAAGACGGGAAGGAATATCTGCAGCTTTGGCCGGTCTTAAGAAGTTTTACAATGCAGAAAACTGTAAACCCATTAGAAAAGCAGGGGAGAATTGTTTCCCCGCCCTGCCTGCTTTGTGATGAATCAGAACCAGTCGTCGTCGGAAGATTCGCTGATTCCAAACACTTCCGGCGGTCCGTAAATCACTTCATTGCAATTGTGATCCGGCTTATATTCAGTTTTGGTGTCTGATTCGTCTTCGGGAATTTCGATCAGATTTTCCTGCTTGTCTTCCTCTTTGAGATTTTCATCGATCAGTTCTCTGAGAGTCTTTTTTCTGGGGTTGTTTTTCATATGATTTTGATCCTTTTCCATATCTTCAAATTCATTATAACCGATTCATCGGATCAGATGGCAGTATCAGCTGAAAAGATCATACAGCCGCCTTGAAAGCAGACGGTACAGCCGTGGCTGCCGCAAATAATTACAGCGGTCAGGCAAATGTATCAGGCTTTCGGGATCTTATGACTGAATGAATCCGTTTTTATAAACCAGACAGATTCAATCACTATGGACAGAATCCATGAACATGGGTTCTGTTTTTGTTTTCAAGGTACGGGAATCCGAAAAAAAAGCACAGGATGGTCAGACGTTATTCTTATCATGTAAACAATCGGGGAGGTAAAACAATGAAAATGATCCTGATTATCGCAATCATTCTCATCATGAGTGCATACGTGATGTTTGCCGTCAATGCAGATCAGAAGGAGAAGAAACAATGAATTTCACACCGATGAAAGGAAATGACGAAGAGAAAAATGGAGGAGTTATGAATATCAATACAGAAGTGAAAGAAGTACAGGTCTACAGAAACAGATGCGTCGTTGTCCGCACCGGCGAGGTGATGCTGAAAGAAGGACGCAATTCCGTTGAAATCTCAGGCATGAGCAACAGTGCCATGATCGATACGGTCCGCATGAACTTTCCGCCTTTTGTGAGGGCATCGATGATCCGTGTGATCGAAGGCAGAAGCGGTCCCAAAACAGAAGAGCTGGCGAAAAAGATCCGCAGAATCGAAGCGAAGAAAAAGGCATTGAGAGAGCAGGCGGACATGTGGAAGCCGGAGGGCGGTTTCAGTTTCATCAAGGATATGAGTGTCAAGGATATGGAGGCGTGCATCAAAGCCTATCCGTGGCGTATTGAGGAGATTGAAAACAAAATCCAGGATCTGGACAGTGAGCAGGAAACTCTGGAAAAGCAGCTCAGAAAGGCAGTCGATGAAGAAAGAAGACCGCTTGTGCATGCGGAACTGATCGTTGACAGAGATATGCAGTGTCCCTTTGAAATGGTATATCAGGATGGCAATGCCGGCTGGCAGCCGCGCTATGAAATCCATACGGACGGAGAAAACAGTGAGGTCAGATTCCTGATGAAGGCCAGTGTAAACCAGAACACCTCCGAGGACTGGAATCAGGTGAAACTCAGTGTGCGCACCGGCAATCCGGCTTTCTTCAATTCCATCCCGAAACTGAATCCGGTTTATCTGGATTTCAAAGCTGATGAGCGGCCTCTGTTCAACAGCGCTGACAGTATGTCCGTGCCCATGTTTGACAATACGTTCCAGGGGTGGGACAGTGATACAACATTCAGTTCTTCCTCGCTCAGCCTGAAATCAATCCAGATGGAACATGCGGATGTGATCCGGGAAGAAACAACCACCGAATATCAGCTGCCGTCTGTCTATACGGTTGTATCCGGTTATGGAGAAGGCATCTCATGTGATCTGTGCGAATTCACGGTGAACGCCGAATATACCATGAAGACGATTCCGAAGCAGAACCGCAATGTGTATCTTTGTGCACAGCTGAAACGCGATGATATGCCTTTCGCAGTAAACGGATGGGCGGATGTTTATCTGAACGGCACATATACAGCCAATGTGTATCTGGATCATCGTCTCAATGAGGAAACCATTTCAATCCCGCTCGGGGCGGCACAGCGGGTATCCGTCATCAGAAATGAGAAGAAAAAGAAGGCATCCGAAGCCATGATCCGCAACCAGAGAAGCTGTGTCTATGAAATCTCGATCAGTATCTCTAATCTTGAAGAGAACGATATTTCCCTGGAAATGATTGATCAGGTTCCGGTCTCAAGAGATCAGGCGATCAATGTGGAACTGATCAGTTCAGATGGCGCCTCATATGATTCAACCGATGGCACATTGCGCTGGCATGTGGATATGAAATCCCGTGAAACCAGAGAAATCCGTGCGCAATACCGTGTATTATGGCCGAAGGACCGTGAGATCGAAACCATTTTTCCGGTAACAGGCTTAGCGGGAACCAAAACATCCACAATGGATTTTGACTGGTAAGAAATCCTGAACAGATCCGTTCTTTGAAATCACACCCGCGGCAGATGATGATCGGCTGCGGGTGTTTTTCAAAAGACGGTCCGTATATGATATTTTGTTGTGAGATAATGATGTGGATACAGGAGAGGGCCAATGAACAAAATGACAGAACTTGCGCAGGAAAATGAAGAGAACTATGCGCGCTATCTGAAACGAATGACACAGTCTATCAACTTTTCCACCAAAGGTCTGATTCCCTGGCTCGCTTCCCGTTACGGACGGATTCTGGATGTCGGCTGCGGCTCCGGGGTTGTCATGGATGCACTCAAAGCATTGAATCCTTCGGCACAGATCGTCGGCATTGACCTTAATGAGGAAGCGGTGAAACAGTGCAATGCACAAAGACCTGATCTGGATATCCGGTATTGTGATATCTATGAGATGGATGAGAAATTTGACTGCATCATCTTTTCCTCCGTGCTTCATGAGGTGTCCTCTTATGCACAGGATCCTGCCCTGCGCTTTACGGCCGCACCGATTCTGAATATGCTCAGAAAGGCGCATTCACTTCTGAAAGAGGGAGGCATTGTGATCATACGTGACGGTCTTGCCCATGAAGGAAACCGGAAGGTATTGCTGAAAATGAGCGATCCGAACGAAGACCGATGGATTGAGCGCTTTGCCGCAGAATCCGGCGCATATGCACATGAACAGGTGAAACGGGAAGGTGAATATTGGCGTGTATCTGAAAAATTCATGCAGGAATTCATCTGTACATATACATGGGGTGAAACCTCCTGGCCCCGGGAAGTGCTTGAAAAATTTGGCATTCTGGATGAAGAGGAATGGAAACAGACCGTCCGTGAGGCAGGCTTTGGCATTGCTTCGTGTATGTGCGCGCTTGAAGAATATGAAAAATATATGGGTGATAAGGTTGTGATCCGCGAAGGCAGCTTTCCCGAAGCGTTCACAATCCTGCTCACGGCAAAGAAAAAATGAAATCCCATCAAAAAATCCCGCATGACGGGATTTTATCATTCTGTACGGTTTTGAAAATGGATGGTCAGTCTGTTTCATCCGCACTGCTGAAGATATGCATATTCCGTGCGTGAGAAGGTGCCGTGTTTATGATCAATCGTGACCTTTTCCTGGCATCTGCCTGACGCTTCATAGATATAAACAATACTGGAAAAAGGTTTGCCATCGATGATCATATCCTCATGGATCACTCTTCCTTCATCATCATGGCTGTATCGTTTGATGATTTCCATTTTGGGGTCATCATACAGACTTTTCTCATAACAAAGCAGCCCGTCCGGCGAATACTCTGTTAATTTAAAAGTGAATTCCAGCAGTTCATTATGTTTCAGAACGTTCCATATCTCGGTATGCACACTGCCATCGGGCCAGGCAGTATATTCCCCGGTGCAGATCGTCTGCTTGTTACAGGAGATGGAGGAAAGGGCGCCGTTTTCCGCATAAAGATAGGTAAAGGTGCGTTCATCGTCTTTGATTGCGCTGTGAATGATTTCACTCAGAATTCTGTCTTCATAATATGTTCTTGTGCGTATCAGCTTTTCAAATTGATAATCCTTTTCAAACCTTGTGCCGCCTGAATAGGTATATTCCGTAATGAGCGGCTCCTCATTCAGATAAGTGCTGACAGCCTTTCGGATCAGTCTTCCGTTTTGATAGGTTTTCTCATCATTCAGTGTCAATGAATAGCCCTTTATGTTGTGAGTGATATACTCCGTATAGCTGTCTTCTGAACCTTCATAACGGTAATCGGAATGCGTCGTTTCCTGATTGTTGCTGAAGGAAGTGATCCTTGTCAGCCTGTCATGATTTTCAGCCGGTTTTTTCTTTTTGGCAAAGATCTTTTTATAGCTGCCGAGTTCAATATTGAGATTTTTGATTTCATTTTTCTGCCGTTTGATTTCGACACTGTAATCAGCCAGAGAACTCTGCAGTTCATTTTCCTTCTCACGCAAACTGACCGTTTTGTCTTTGATTTCCCGGTCTTTCGCAGCAAGCTGTTTTCCCAGTTCACCGTAATCTTCTTTATATTGTTTCAATTTGGAATCCTGCTGTCTGATCTGCTCATTTTTCTGATCAAGAGAGCGGTTCAGATCATTGCGTGCCGAAAAGAATTCTTTCTGCATCCTTTCGATCAGCTTTTCTTTTTCCTCAATCTGTTTCTGGTAACGTTTTTCTATTTCACGGGAGGTTTCCGCAGAAACGGTATCCTGTGAGGATGTCAGCTGATCTGCGGCATCATTCAGATGATCCAGAAAAGTCTGATAATCCCGCCAGCGGTTGGACGGCTCTGTTTCCAGACAGACATCAATGATATCCGCAAGACATTCCGGAAGCACATTCTGATATCCCTGCGGATCATCGCCATACGGATCGGCGATCCAGGCAAGCACAGCCCCAAGGCTGTATTGGTCTGACAGCCGGAAGTCGTCATCCGTGAATCTTCTGGTCTTATCATATAATTCCGGTGCGGCGAAATCACGGGTGCGGGGCACCGTCTGTGTCTGCAGCTCCAGTTCAGCACGGCGGCCGTTTTCACAATCGATCAGAACGAATTCATAATCATCCGGTGATCTGCCGGTGAAGCGGACACCGATGTTGCTGACGGAGATATCCCGATGGTTGAATCTGTCCGCCTCTGATTGCGGATATTCACATGCCTGCAAAGCACTGCCGATTTCACGTCCCGCCTTGATGATTCTCTGAATCAGAACATTCTGGTCATGAGGCTTTTCAAGATCGCCAAGCGTGCATACCACTTCCTCCATGACAATCAATGTGACATAGGGAATGGGTTTTTCAGCATCAAAGGAAAAATCCGGATAATATCTGACAAAATGACGGTCGCCGAATTTCTGACTGACATGATTCATTCTGGAAAGTGCCTGATTGCGCTGCTCGAGCAGGGAACGGAAGCCTTTCTCTTCTTTCAGTGTTTTCAGCCGGTAATCTCTGCTTTTGCGTATATATTTTTCATCAGAAAGAAATGTCTGGATCGGTGCGGATACCTTGACCACATAATTTGCATATACATACTCATCTCCGGCATCCTCGGATTCATTGACATAAACCAGTTTATAGACTTTGGAGAAGCCGCCTTCTGCGATCAGACCGCCGACTTTGAAATGGCCGGGATACTTTGGATTGTCACGGATATGGTCATTGAGCAGATTTTCAATATCCTGAATCTGCAGCTTTGGAAGGAAGCGGATATCAGCTGTATCGGCAAACGGATCAACCGGTCTCGGACCCTTCTGCGGTTGTACAGCGGATGATTCGATATCCATATTCAATTCACGTTTTACGGTTTTATTCCTGTTCATAATTTATCTCCTCAATACGGATGATCATTGCCGTACGGTCATCAGTACATTTCATTTCTGTGCCGGCAAGATTGCGCTCACCGCTGATGCGGATCAGATTCTGTGCATTGTTTCCCGGCATATCCAGGACAATCCTGCGGATTTCATCCTGATCCAGAGTGCCGTCCTCTTTGTAAAAGGCTTCCAGAGCGCCGTCCGTAGCCAGAATATAGATGTCGTTTTTACATAATGGAAAGGAAACAAATGAGCTCATATCTCTTCCGGAGTGATAAGCATTGCCGAGATAGTTTTCCAGATAAGAAGATGTTTTCAAAGGTGTGATCAGACGGAAATGTTTTCCATGAATTCTGATCATCGGGGAATCTCCCGTATACATCAGCACCGCTTTTTGCGGATTGATGAAAATCGCTGACAAAGTGGTTGCCATGCGGCCTTTCATCTGTTTTGAACGGTTCAGGATGAGACGGTTGAGTTCATCGGCGATCAGGGGCAGCTGTGATTCATGTTCAGATTGATAATAAAGCTGGCTGAGCAGATGATTCACCGTCACGGCCGCCGCATCTTCATTCATGTTTTCCGGATGGAAGCTAAGCGAAACACCATCGGCGACTGCCGCGGTGATATGACTGATATGGTTCATCCTTTTTTCAAGGAATGATCCGCCTGTCTCAAGGGTTTCTGTTTCTGAACCGCAGCGCAATCCATAATAATCCTGATTGGTTTCTTTGGCACCCTGCACACATGCACAGCTGATCACAATGTTCATACTCAGCGGAAGAACTGTTTCATGAACGGCTGTCCTTTGTTCAGGCCGATGCCAATGTTTATGGCGGAATCCTTTTTTCTTTTTCATCTTCTTCTTTGCAATCCAGTCAGCCTTCCTCTATATTATAAATGCTGGATTTCTCCTACATGCTTTATTGTAAAATTTCTGATCATCCTCTTTTATTTCGGGTAACAATGACAGATATCCGAAAATATGCAAAGATTAAACTGATTATGGGGCTTTCATGATGGACGCAGAGACAAAATGTTATATTGACCTGATCCGTTCCTATGCTGATGTGGCAAAGGATCTGAAAAACAAAAAGTATAATGTCTGGGAAAATTATGTCGGACAAATGCTGCAGCCGCAGCGGATCATTCCGGAATTGATGAGAAAAATGGAATTGGGCGAAGAAGATCTTGCCGGATACCGGCGGAAGGATCAGACCGTGGATATCATTGCGATGATTGCGGATTTGACCGGTTTTGACAAAGGCTTTGTCGATAATCTGCAGAAAAATCCCGGCAGCCGTGAATTGATGTTTGCCTTTTCCTATGCCATCGGAATTGATTATGGCAAAATGGCTGAACAGTTTGTTTCGGGCAGCCGCAGTGTTCCGAAAGAATTGCGGAATTATTTCAAAAAAGCGATGCTTGAGGTGCCTGATTTCAGAAATATCGATGATTATATCTGCATGAGCGCCAATGTCGTATATGAGAACATGCTGGAAAACGGCATTCACATCAGCCGCAGGACAACCCTGAAAAACATCCAGAATGAGATCCGCAGCCAGATCAATGAAAATATGACGGATGTGTATGGATTTGTTTCGTGGAATGATTTTTTTGAACACTATATGCAGCTGAATCATCATACTGTCCAGTCAATTGAGCGTGAGACCGGTCTTGTTGCCAAAGTCGCCGGCATCAACAGCTGGTTTCAGAACTGTCCGGTGGAATACGAATATCTCTATATGATCTGCACCATGTTTCATTTTAATGTGATTCAGATCACAGAGGTGTTTGACCGTTTTTACAAAGGATCTGAAAAGCATCCGGACTTTGAAAATCAGAACGATCTGGTATGGCTGTATATCGCTGAAAAATACTGGGATCTGAGCGCAATGCCGTTCAGCAGCCGCAGTGAGCCGGTCAGACACTATATCATTGATGTTTTGAATAAATACAAGAAATATAAACCCACCATGCTGGATTATTATGAAATATTCAAAGACACGGAATTCTCTCTGGCTGCCTCGATGCAGGAGGATCATGACGATCCTGAAAAGACATTTACGGTGGACAGTCTTGATGAATTGGGCAGACATGACCGCAACCCGATGAAAGAGTATTCCTTCATCGTTTTGAAGAACCGTCCGCTGAAGGATGTTCCCCATCGCAATGTACCCACTTCATTACCCCTTGATGCGGTTGCGGATATGCTGCATGCGACGGATCCGCAAAGGATTCTCTGGTATTGGATCGGCCGCAATGCAAAGAAGCTGGAAAGTCCCGGCGAAGATATGATCGAACGTATTTATTACGGCAAAGAGGAGACCGAACGCAATGCCAATCGTATGAGCGGTTCGGCTTTCCTGAATCTCTGGACGGGATCGAGCAAAATTCATGATTATCTTTATACAACTGTATACTACGGCGATCTGAACAATGTGCCAAAGTCAGGAAAAAGCAAAGGCAA
>CACWLH010000078.1 GCA_902761625.1 uncultured Erysipelotrichaceae bacterium | reverse complement strand
GCATCTGAATCAATCAGATACCGTTGATTTTAACCATTCAGATCCGGTCCCCCATGAAGGTCCCCCACGAATGAAGTCCCCCATGGAATTTGGAGAGCCAAAGTATCCCGTCTTTTGATTTAAAGGAAAACATTTATATTGGAGATCAGATCCACAGTTTTATTGACAGAAGAATACAAACAGTTAACTGCTGGTGATGAAAACAACCCAGCCTGGCTACAAACTGAATTGATACAGGTTTACGCATTCATATTCAAAGGAATGATTGTAAAAAAGTGAATATTAACACTATTTCATAAAAGAATTTCTATGTTTGTTATATAATTCACATGACAGCCTATATTGTGCATTTTGATAGTATAAACCCGATTTCAACAGTGATATTCTTTTTTAAGAAGCCGGAAACTGAAAGTCTTTATGAATGACCGTGATTTAAGAAAACTGAAGCAGAAGAAGAATGACTGAATAATCTGTCAAAAACAAATGAACTTGCCATATGAGAAGATTTTTCTCAGATGGCGGTTTCTCGTGTGAAAGAGTGATGTTTCTGCTCTTTTGCAGGAGAAACCAGAATAACGGAAGGGAAGGTGATGAGTGATGAAAAGAAGATGTATCGCTGCATTAGTCATGGTGCTCGCTCTTTTCATGCTTGCAATTCCCGTTTATGGACTGACGCCTGTTGAAACAGACAGGATATGTACAGTGACTGTGGAAGGTTATCCCGGTGAAGGAGCACACTTCTATCTGTATAAGGTCGCAGATGCAGACGAAAGAATGGAATTCACACTGACCGAAACATTCAAGCCATATGAAAAGAATGTCATAGTCAATGACATTCATGATCAGGAGACATGGGTTGATCTGGCAGCCACACTATCTTCTTATGTTTACGGTGACGGAATTTCTTTTACAGCTGGCGGATATATTCAGAACGGAATCTGTCAGTTTACAGTGGAAACCGGACTGTATCTGATGCTGTCTGATCCTGTTGAATATGACGGTTGGATTTACCACAATATTCCGATGCTGATCAGTGTCCCGACCGGTGATGACTACATACCGAATGTGGAGGAATGGATCTACGACTATTCAATTGTTCCGAAATATGAAAGAGAAAAACCGGAATATGGTGAGATTGAATACAAGGTCATCAAGCAATGGCAGGACGGCAAGGGAGAAAAGCGACCTGCAAACATTACGGTAAATATTCTGAAAAACGGAATTGTTGAAGAACAGATCATCCTGAATAAAGAGAATGACTGGTGCTATACATGGAAAACCGCGGATGACGGTTCTGTGTGGCAGGTACTGGAAGTTGATATTCCGGAAGACTATAAAGTGACAAACCGGCAGAATCAGACAGTTTATACGATTCTAAATTATACGGATGCGCCGCTTACCTCCGATTCTCCTGTGTCACGGAAACCCATCGCTGCACTCTGCATATCAGGCACTATAGCACTCTTAAGCGGATACCTGTTATTGAAGAACAGGAAAGAAGAAACTGATTAAGCAGATGAGGAAGTTGTTTGCATACATACTTGTGATTGCGGGATTGATTGTTATTGGGATAGGGGTTTATCTTGGCACATCACAGTATATGAATGAAAAGAAAACTGAGCAGAGAGCAGCGGACGCATTGATCCGGATGCAGGAAATGATTCCCGAAAGAACATACAGAAGAATTTACGATGACGGCAAAGGTTCCGAGATGCCGGTCATGGAAATCAACGGTCTCTCATTTGTCGGATATATAGAAATACCGGATGCAGAAATCACATTCGCGTTACAAAACAAATGGGGTGATCCATCTGCCGCAAAGCTGAAAGAAGGAAACATAACATACGGCACAGGCGTCATCGAAACAGGTCAGATCCCGTTTGATGCAGTAGGCCTGGGAACTACAGTTGCATTTACTGATATCAACGGCAATGTCTATGAATTTGTTGTCGATTACGTCGGCAATGAAAGTGATATTGTCCAGAACGCAAAACTGATTCTGCTTGATGAAGGCATGAGCAGGGTGATCCAGATTGCCTGTATTGAGAAGTAGGAAATGGGAGAAACAAAGAAACAAAAAAAGGGAAATATAACCAATCTGATCCTGGTGGGAATGCTGGCTGTGGGAATTATCCTGATCGCATACCCGACAATTGCGGACTGGTGGAATTCCTTCCATGCCACAGGGGACTGCCCAGTGCCAGGCTGTTCACAGGTATTGACAGAATGGCTGAAGGGGATACCTTCCAGATGCAGATTCTGAACGAAACACTGACCTATGAAGTGGATCAGATCCGGACCGTCCTGCCTGCTGAACTGGATAAACTGCAGATCGAAGAGGGAAAGGATTACTGCACACTTGTCACGTGCACGCCATATGGCATCAATACTCACAGACTCCTGATCAGAGGTCACAGGATCCCGACCGAAGAAGTCATCCACATTTCAGCTGATGCTGTTCAGCTGAATCAATACTATACAGCTGCGGCCATTGCGGCAGTGATCATTGTCATCCTGCTGGCCGGACTGTTCATCCGCACCAGACATAAGAAATAAGAAGTATTAAAAAAGATGCCTGCGCATTATTCAGGAAAGGAGGAAGAGCTTATGAAACAAAATAACAGGCCTGTTATGGATGAGCATTTCATGCGTTCTCTTCCTCTGCTTGAAAAGAAGAAAAAGCAGCGCAGGTCAGTGATTGTCTGTACGGTACTGGCATTCCTCGTGGCGTTTGCGACGATATTCCAGATGATCCGTCCGGCTATTGCCGTTGTCAAAGATGAAAAAGTTCTCGACTGTACTTATGAAGTGCATGAGCATGATGAGGATTGTTATCAGGATATCGTGGATCAGGAAGGAAACGTTACCGGAAAAGAACTGGTCTGCGGCAAGGCTGATTATGTGATTCATCATCATACCGAAGAATGCTATGAGACGGTTTACCATGAAGATGAACAGATCGAAGAGAAGGTTCTGATCTGTAAGCTGCCGGAAATTGAAGCACATCATCATGATGATTCCTGTTATGACGAAGAAGGGAATCTGATTTGTGAAAAACAGGAACTCCACATCCATGATGATACCTGCTATGCGGAAGATCATACTCTGATCTGCGGAAAAACAGAATTAAAGGAACATATCCATACCGAAGAATGTTTCAACGGTTCCGATGAATTCAAAGAAGAGCCTGATATCACAGTTCTTTATCCTGCCCAGAGCTTTGAAGAGACAGTTGGAGATCTGCAGATTAGTGCTGAAGTTCCGGAAGGAACACTTCCAGCCGATGCTGTTATGCATGTGGAGAAAGCAGATCCGGAAGAAATCATGAGTGCAGTCAGTTCAGCTGTCGAGGGTGAGATCCTCCGCACTGAGGCAGTTGAAATTGCTTTCTGTGACAATGAAGGCAATGAGATAGAACCACTGCAACCGCTCAGCATTTCAGTTATTTCCACTTTTGAAAGTGAAACAGAAATACCTCAGATTATCCAGGTGGACGAACAGGGCGAGGTAACTGCTGTCGAAAATGAAATTATTGAAAAAGAGGAAGGCGAAGCGCTTGTCTTTGAAACAGAAGCCAATACGGTCAATGCCATCGTTTATACAGTAAAGAAAGAAACCACTGTCTTTTCTGACGGCTACAATTATAAGATCTCTGTCACCTATGGCAGTGATGCCGGTGTTCCGGAAGAATCGGATCTGATTGCCTGGGAAATGACAGAAGATTCAGAAGAATATCAAAATTACATTGAGCAGACCAGCCAGACTCTGGGAATCGAAAAACCGGACTATGTCCGTCTCTTTGATATTTCAATCGTTGATCAAAATGGGAATAAGGTGGAAATCGGTGTGCCTGTCGATGTGAAAGTCGAGCTGGCAGACGTGGAAAGAGAAAACCTTAAAGTTGTCCACTTCGGGGATGAACCGGAAGTTCTTGACGCCGCAATGGCACCTGCAGAAGAAGGATATGAACTTTCCTTTGAAACCACCGGATTCTCCGTCTATGCCATTGTAGATGCACCGGAGCCGGTTCCTGATGGCGGATGGAATAAAGCTGCGACTGTTGAGCAGATTGCTCAGATGGGAATGCAGGGTTTCTATGTTAAGCATAGTAGTGGTTTCTATTTTACAAAAGATACGTATTCCCCTGCCAGTGGCAGAACCGGAATCCGAAAAACAAAACCTGCTACTTCTGACCCGGATGCAGCTTCCGGTGCAGAGAAATACTATTTTGAAAAAGTTGAAAATACAGAAAATCAGTTCCGTGTTTACTGTATGGATGAAACCAACAAGAAATACATCCGTCAGTCCGGCAATAGTCTGACTCTGACCGATGGACTGCAGCCAGACTCAAACAGTGCAACATCCACATTTACGATTGATCTGTTCCCGGGCAGCAACAGCACATTCAGGATGCTTGGCAAGGACGGGTATTACTGGAATATGCAGGGGGGCAACAATGGAAACGGCTTCTGTGCTTATAATGAAGCGACAGATACCAATGCCAGAATCCAGCTGGAATTCTTGATTGAGATTGATGATGATCCATATCATCTTGACGGCAAAACATATGGTATCGCTTATCAAAATAATTCATCAACAGCAGCAGCGCTGACAGCAGAAGCCAGACCGGTGAGTAGCGGGTCAACACAGGAGCGTCTTCTTGGTCTTGACATGTCGATAAAACCGGATGTTCTCAGCAATGATGGTATCCTTCTGGAAGCAGAAGATAATGATATTCAGGAGTTCACATTCAGGTCTCAGGGTGAAGACTATTATTACATTACTGCAGAGTCAGATGGTCAGACAAAGTATCTGACAATCAGAGGATCAAGCATTACTCTTGAGAATGAACCAGATGATATATATTCCCGTATCAAAGCCATACCCGGTACTGGCTCTAATGAAGGCAAATGGCACTTTACCGTCAATGGCTACTCATTGAATTATACCGGTTCTCCTTCAGATGGTTTTAATGCAGCAACCGGAAGCGGCAGAACAACATGGATGAATCTGGTGGAAAAGTCAGTAATCGAAGACAATGATTTCATGTCTTATTCTGCAAGAAAAGTCAGTGTATCCGATGAGGAAAATGTTCATGACGGCAGCCAGGTTATTATTTATACCCGTATCTGGAATGAAACAGAGAAGAAATATGAAATATATGCTGTCGATCATACCGGTTCTCTGATCCATTGCTATGATTCAGGCGGTTCCATTAAATGGATCGGAAGCCAGATCAATTCCGCTCTCTGGAATTTTACAGAGTATAAAAATGCAGACGGAACTCCGAGCTATTACTATGAACTGCAGAATGCCCAGTATGGTGAATATATTGCTCCGCAGGTAACAGGCGGACAGATTCTCTCCGATTCAACAATAGGGATCAATCTCAATGGCAGACGGTATGGAGAAAACTATACGACCATCATTGCATGGGATGATAACAATTACGCATATACCGGCCTGAAATGTGAGAATGGCCATATTGTGTCGTGTCCGTTATCAGAAGCCCAGGATTTCTACTTTGCAATCATCAGTCCGGTGGATCCGGAAAATGAACTGACAACAGTTGAGACAATAAATAATGATGATTACGGCATCACCATGAAGATGATGGACTTTAATAATGAAAATATAAATACCCCAATAAGCTCGAGGGACGCAGTTCAGAATCCATTTTTCGGCGGTGATACAGACGATGCAGGGATGGTTTCGACAAATCTGGATGCGGGCGGTTATCCTGTTACAACGGAAGTGACAAATAATGCCGGACATTCACTTTCTGAACTGTTTACCGAAATGGCTCCGGTCAACCACCTTCTGATTGAAAGTGTTTATAACGAAAGCGGCTATTTTGAATATAACAGTACGTCCAACTTTGCTCATCTGAACGAAGACGGGACATTTACTGTCTATGACCAGATTGGATCAATTGCGGATTACAGAACAAATACCAGTGCCCACGGTCAGTTTATGCCATATAATGATCTGACTCCGGGTGAGTACTGTAATTATACGAATCGGACAACTGTTCTTCAGGCTGAGCTGGATGATACGAATCCGCGCAAAGGTGAGAAGCTTTACAACATCGGAACACGGGCCCAGGTAGATTATCATTTTGCCATGGAAATGGAAGCGAGCTTTACACAGACACCGAGCGGTCTGGATGCCTGGGGACATGATATTATCTTTGAATTCTCCGGTGATGATGATTTCTGGCTCTATGTTGACGGAGAACTGATACTGGACCTTGGCGGTGTTCATTCGGCAATGAGCGGAAAAGTAAATTTCAGAACAGGTGAAGTCACCACCAGCGGCCGCGGCAATTCGACAGTATATGATCTGTTCAGGCAGCATTATGAGCAGCGCGGTGAAATGACATCGGATGAAATACAGGCCAAACTGGATGAACTGTTTACCACTAATGAAAACGGACAGCACGTTTTCAGAGACTACACCAAGCACACCATGAAAATGTTCTACATGGAAAGAGGCGCCGGTGCTTCCAACCTCTACATGCGGTTTAACCTGTCTGCAGTCAAACCGGGTACGTTTATCCTTTCCAAAAAACTTTCCGGGACAGAACTTGCTAACAATGACCTGATTGAATTCCCGTATCAGATTTATTACAGACTTGACGGAGAAGATGAAAACACCATGCATCTTCTGGATAATACATACAGTGTTGTTTATAAAGATACAGCTGCCAGTGTGAAATATGCTCAGTCATTCACACCGGCACAGGGAACTGTATCCTATGACAATGTTTTCTTCCTGAAACCGGGCCAGTCGGCTGAAGTCACCCTGCCTGAGGATGCAGTGGATTACTATGTGGTCGAATGCGGTGTCAACCCGGATATTTATGACCATGTATACGCAAACGGGACAGAATTAACAGGAACAGATACAGCCAATTTAATCAGCGGGACAGCCAGAAAAGAATATAAGATTGATCCGGCTCCCCTGGAAGAAAGACCTGAAGTCAACTATGACAATCATGTCAGAGAAGGGGCAATGCGGACACTGGACATTACGAAAAAACTCTATGATGTCAACGGTATTGATCTGCTGCACTATCCGGACGACAGTACAGAATTTACATTCCGTTTATATCTCGGCAACGAAAATGCGGATGCAGACAATCTTCCTCTGGCAGATGTGTATGAATACTGTGTCAGGGATAAGGATGGAAACTACTGCTTCTGGAATGCTCAGCAGCAAAAATTTGAATCACTGGGAAAAACCGATTATGCAGCACTGAGTAAAGAAGAAAAAGAATCCGTAACCTTCCAGACATCTTTGAACGGCACGGTTTCCAGGATTCCGGCGGATCATACCGTGGAAATAAGGAATCTGATCGTTGGAACAAAATACAAAATCGAAGAACGTGACTGGGAAATTCCGAAAGGATATACCCGCCGTGCTGCCGACGGCTATACAAGAACAGACACCGGTCACTATCAGGAAAGTGAAACACCGTATACAGATACCATCAAAGCCGGTGAAACACCTGAAATTGAAGTCCGCAACCAAAAGGGCTGGGGCCTGACAGTTGAAAAAGTCTGGACGGATAAAGACTTCATGGAAAGCCATGATGACATTTTCTTTGCAGTATATCTGAACGATCCGCCCGGATCAGAATCCGGTACGCTGAAACTGTATGATGGCAAGATCCGGCGTCTGAAGACAGATGAAAGTGAACTATATTACTATTTCGATGACCTGAAATATACAGATCCGCAGACGGATATCGAAACGACGTACAGCTTTTCAGATTTTGTCATTAAAGAAGTAAAACTGGATAATCCGACAGTGGATGATGACGGATATGTAACAGACTATTCCAGAATAACACCGATAGATGAGAATAAATCGCTCACCATTGGCGGCAAGCCATATGGCGGAGAGTATAAAGATGACTACTCCTATACAGTCACTTATGAAGTCGGGCAGACTACCGGACAGAATGCCAATATCCGTACGGATACAGTGACCAACTCGCGGCCGGGTATAGTTTTATATAAATCCGACTGGCTGGGCCGCGATGGAGAAGGCAATATCATTCATCCCCTTGAAGGAGCAGTCTTTACGCTCAAGGATGAGGATGGAGAAGATGTTGCGGCTGAATCATATACATCCGATGCAAATGGTCTGATCACCATCGCATATCTGAATGAAGGTACATATACACTCCGGGAAATCGCAACACCGGAAGGATATCTGGTACTTCCATCAGAAATGATGATTATAATCGATCAGGATAATCAGATCAGCTTTGAGGGTGTTGATTCCGATTATTACACAGCTGTATCCGACAGTACCTCCGGTATGACGGCTGTGATAACGATCCACAACCGCACAACAGAATTCAAAGCAGTCAAGCAGGACAGTTCTGACCAGAGTGTACTTCAGGGCGTTCATTTTGCACTGTACCGCCAGGTGATTGGTGTTGATGATGTGCCCCGCAAAGACTATCTTCCTATCCCCAACTATGAAGACCTGGTAACAAATGAATACGGAATCCTTCCTAATATTTCCATGGATCTGCCGGCGGGAACGTATTATCTTACAGAGACAGAAACGCTTGAAGGATATGACATACTTGCAGAGGATATCTGTTTCACAATCGGAAATGACGGAACAGCCGTTCTCAACGGTTCATCGGGCAAGTACCGTATGAATGAAGAAACAAATCAGGTGACAGGCGAGACAACTTTCACTCTGATTATTGATAATGCCAGAATGCAGAAGTTTTCCTTCAAAAAAGTGGCAGTTGATGATCCGGAAAATTCAAAACTTGAGGGTGCCAGATTTAATCTGTACAGGATTTATGAAGAAAGCGAAGAACTGATTTTCCAGAATATGGTTTCACGTGAAGAGGATGGATTGCTGGTTTATCAGAATCAGACAGTCTATGAACTGCCGCAGGGAACTTATCATCTGGTTGAAACAGAAGCACCTGAAGGCTATTACAGGCTGACAGAACCGATCACTATTACGGTTACAGAAAACGATGTAATCTGCACGTCTTCAGAAAATCCTAATCTTTACAATGATGAAGATGGAATCTCATATGATGAAGAGGCAGAGGAATGGATGATGCTGATTGCAAACAGCACTGGGTATGAACTTCCTTCCACTGGCGGCGCAGGAACCCTTGGCTGCCGGCTGGCGGGTGGACTGCTTATATTACTGGCACTGGCATTAAAACGCAGAAAGCACTGATCGCAAAAAAACGTTTGTCTGGCTGACAACAAAACAGGCTGCAGCGTACCAAAATTCAGGGTAACCAAACTTCGTGGGGGATTTGATGGGGGACCTCATGGGGGACCAGTAGAAAAATGACCTGGAGAGTGAATAAAAACTCTCCGGGTTTTTATATACGGAGAGCTGCTATCACTCATTAAAGAATTGTTATTTTGATTTCTTGTAAGGTAAACGACAAATAACCTGTACCTAGAAAACCTGATATGTAAGAACCCATGTCAACCCTCAAATTATGAAAGTTGATGGATCCGTCCTTAAGGACATATGGAAAAAG
>CACWLH010000077.1 GCA_902761625.1 uncultured Erysipelotrichaceae bacterium | reverse complement strand
ATGACGGCATCTGGAATGCCTGTGTCCGCTATGGGTGGATCTGAAAACACAAAGAAGGATATGGCTCCATCGTCTTAAGACACAGACACCATATCCTTTTTTTGTAATCAGTTTGAACCGGAAAGCCGGTTGAGCAGTCTCATCAGCCAGCCCTCAGGATGTTTTGCGGATTCAGTCTGATAGGTGACACCCTGCACATGGAGACCTTCCTCATTGATGGTGACAAGCATGTAGGTGGGTGAGGAGCCGTCGCGGTTATGAAAGATGGAACCCGGATTGAGCAGACGCACACCATCCAGCTCGGTATCATGGTAAGTGTGCACATGACCGAAGAAGACGGTATCGCATTGATGCGCTTTTGCGTGCATGACCATGGGCTTGTAATGATAGTAGGAGAAGAAATCCTTGTGCCCGTGACAGAGATAGATGCGGTGCGCACCGATTTCAAGAACACGGTAATCCGGCACTTTGTCATGATACCGGATATCATGATTTCCGCAGACACACAGGAATCCTTCCATTTCCTCAACCGTGAGATCCGAATCGCCGAGATGGATCAGATAATCATAATCCGCACAGGTTTCCCGGATGAACTGCAATGATTTTCTGTCTCCGTGATTGTCGGAAACCAGGACAATTCTGACATCTTTCATAATCCACCTGATTCTAAAGCAGTCCCTCCTTCCGGATGATCTGCCTGATTTCATCTGCCCTGACACGCTGACGAAGAAGTTCTGAGATGCGCCTGAATACCGGATCGCCGTATTCGTAAAACCGTTTCAGGCCTTCACATAAATGATTCTCATTGTTTTCCCTGATCCGGTCCTTGAGACAGCCGCCGTGACAGATGGAAAGCCATGGACAGGCTCTGCATGTGTCACTGAGCGCTTCTTTTTTGGAAAGACCGAATGTTCGCTGCAGATCTGAATCGACCGCCTGCGCAAATGACATGGAGGCGATATTGCCGATCAGATGCGCTTCATTGACAAAGTGATCGCAGGAATAGATGTTTCCGTCGCTTTCCGCAATCAGAGCGCGTCCGCATGTTTCGCTCATCCAGCATACCCCGGCAATTCCTCCGTGATACACATTGAGCAGTTCCGCAAACATCTGCACATTGGTTTTTCCGAAGTCTTTCAATACCCACTGCCTGAACAGGGCACACAGAAATTCCCCATACGCTTCCGGAGTGACGGAATCTGCCGAAACGGAGCCGTTTCCGGTATGATTGACGACCGGGATGAACTGGATCCAGCCGGTACGGAAGCTTTTCATATTCTCATACACTCTTATGGGATTCTTCGCGGTTTCCGCATTCACCGTACATAGCAGATCAGGCTGTATGCCGTGCTTCTGAAGCAAAGCGATGTTTTTGCGGATTCTTTCATAAGTGGGACTGCCGGAAGCGTCTGCACGGTAATGATCATGGAGCGCTTTTGTGCCGTCAATGGAAATGCCGAAAAGCCAGTCCGTTGGACTGCAGGTTGTTCCAGCATTCATATCCTTCCGGCAGATATTCTTTCTGAAACTGCATTGCCTTGCGGTAGAAATCAAGGCCAATCAAGGTCGGCTCACCTCCATGCCATACGAAAGACAGCACGGGACCCGGTGAGCTTTCACAATAATCGCGGATCACTTTTTCAAGTGTCTCCTCACTCATGAAAGTATGGCCGCCCGAAGGATTGTCAATGTAATAGCAATACGCACAGCGCATGTTGCAGGCGCTGCCGGCGGGTTTGATCATCAGTGTGAACGGAAGTTCTGTTTTCATCGCAGATGTTTCTCGAAGAAGGCGAACACTTTCTCCTGCGAATCCATGGCCGCTTCCTGACGGTACATCGGTTTGTCATAATACCAGATGCCGTGCCCCGCCCCGTCATAGCGGTAGAATTCGTATTCCTTGTTCAGCTCTTTCAGTTTTTCCTCAAGCTGATCCACCTCCTCTTTCGGCGGATGTCTGTCGTCATTGCCGAAGATGCCGATCAGAGGGCAGCTCAGATTCTCCGCATAGTCAAACGGGGAAACCGGACGGGATGCGCTGAGATCTTCCGGCTTCATGATCACGCCGCCGCCCCAGAGATCAGCCGCCGCATCAATGCCTTCGAGTGTGCATGCGGCTAAGAAGGTGTGTCTGCCGCCGGAGCACATGCCGATGACGCCTGTCTTGTGATTGGATGCGGGCTGTTCCTTCAGAAAGTCAATGCATGCCTGCACATCGCCCATCACCGTCTCATCCTTCGCCCCGCCTGCCTCGCGGGCTTTCATTGCGACTTCCGCCGGTTTTCCGGTGCCGAATCTGGCATAGATGTCAGGACAGAGCACTGCATAATTGTGCTGAGTGAAGCGTCTGGCCGCCTCTCGGCAGTATTCATCCCATCCCGGCATATGCGGAATCAGGACAATCGAGGGACAGCTGTCTGCGTAAAGGGGACGGGAATAATAAGCGCGGATGGGATCTCCGCCATGTCCCCTGAGTGAGATGGTTTCGGCGATCATGCCTTCGCATGCACCGGTGTCTAAATCATTCCACATCATTGTTTTTCTGTTCCTTTCTTTCTGATTCGATTTTAACATGAATTGTTTTGCGGATATGTCCGTGATACTTTTGCGGATGATTGTGGGTGAGAAAGGAAAGTTCTTTGCTACAATGAAAGCGGAGAATTCATATGGTGAGAAACAATCCATCCGTCAGCAGATTATTCAGAAGAATCGGGCTGATATGCATGCTTCTGTGCGTGTCCGTCGGCATTTCATGTGCGAAAACACAGGTTTCAGACAATGCGCTGATTACCATCGGTGCTGCTGAGGCAAAAGAAATGATGCAGAATCAGGACTGTCTGATCGTCGATGTGCGCACCAGACAGGAATATGCGGAAAAACATATTCCGCAGGCAATCAATATTCCCCTTGATGAGATCGGCAGTACAATCCCGGAAAAGATCCTTGACGCAAATGGTCCGGTGCTGCTCTATTGCCGCAGCGGCAGAAGATCGCATCAGGCTGCTGAAAAGCTGGTGTCGCTCGGCATGGAAACCGTTTATGATTTCGGCGGTATCAATGACTGGCCTTATGATACTGTCTCATCAGAGGATGAGGCGGCGTTGAGCTCTCCGATTCTGATGCTTGATCATCATGAGCAGACGGAAACAGACGGCATTCTCTTTGAAGTCACCGGTTTTGCGGACAATGTGCTGCTTGCACAGATTACAAATCAAAGCGATGCGGTATATATGTACGGTGAGGCGTTTGAACTGAAAGTGAACGAAAACGGTGAATGGAAACAGGTGCCCTGGGCAGATGAGCCGGTCTGGATCGAGGTCGCCTGGGAGATTGCGCCTGGCGCACATGCGCAGGTGAAGTGCGATATGAGTCTTCTGAAAACCATTGACAGCGGTGAATACATGCTGGTGAAGGGCGGCCTGGAAACACCGTTCACACTGGTTTACAGCGAATAAACGACGAGGTGCTTATGAGCAGAATACTACTGTTGCATACCGGCGGAACGATCGGTATGACAAAAACCGAAAACGGCTATCAGCCCGACGGGGAATATTTCCGGCAGGCGGTATTTCACATGGATTCCCTGAAAAAAGCGGATATGCCGGAATGGGATTTCATGGAAACGGAAACGCTTCTGGATTCCAGCCGGATGAAAGTGAAAGACTGGAACATGATCGGAAATGTGATCGCGGATCATTACCGGGACTATGACGGCTTTGTGATTCTCCACGGTACCGATACCATGGCTTATACGGCTTCCGCATTATCGTTCATGTTAAAGGGACTGAACAAGCCGGTGATTCTGACCGGATCGCAGATTCCTCTGTGTGAAACAAGAAGTGACGGCCGTGACAATCTGATCACATCGATGATGATCGCCGGTGAGGGGAAAGTCAAAGAGGTGTGCATCTATTTCGGCGGCCTTCTCTTAAGAGGCAACCGCGCAACCAAATATTCGGCCGAGGGCATGCAGGCATTTGTCTCACCCAACTGGCCGGCTCTGGCAACCGCGGGAATTTCCATTCAGTACAATGAATCCGCCTTCCTTCAGCACCGCAGTGAAAAATTCGAATGCCGTCCCTTTGCGGACATTCCGATCGGCGTGCTCAAGGTATTCCCGGGCATCCGCTTTGAACTGTTCGAGTCCGTCATTGCCGGCAGATTGAAAGGGGTTGTGCTGGAAACCTTCGGAGCCGGCAATATCCCCGATGATGAAGGCCTTCTGCCGCTGCTGAAAAAGGCGGAGGAAAACGGCACTGTCCTGACAGTATGTTCGCAATGTGTGCAGGCCACCGTGGATATGAGCACATATGAGGCGGGCAGTGCTTTACGCAAAGCGGGAGCGGTCACCGGGCATGATCTGACCACCGAGGCGGCGGTCGCCAAACTGTATTATCTCTTCAGTGTCTACAACGACGCGGGCAGCGTGAAATTCAATATGGAACGGGATATCCGCGGTGAACTGACATCCAGAATCGAGCTTTGAAAAAAGGAGGAGTTCAATGAAAAAACTGTTTGAATCGGCCAACCGGTATATGAAGGAAAGCGACTGGAAAGACCTGTCGCTGATCAAGTTCTGTCTTTGCTCGGCAGGTGTATTGATCGGGATTGCGACACCGATGAGATACAAAAAGATCGCAGGCATTGCGGCAGGAGTGATCTTCACCGCAACCTATGAACCTTTAATGGAGAAATATTTCCGGATTCTGACCGAAGATGAAGAACTGAAAAACGAGGAAGAGTGAAAAAATCCGTTGAAAGACGGATTTTTAATATTTATCTTCTGATCAATCAAAGGCCGCGATGGTAGAATGAAGTCGCATTCTTTACAATGGAGAAATCATGATGAATCAGATCGGCAAAATCATCTGCGCGAAGCGGATTGAAAAAAACTGGAACCAGGAGGAGCTCTGCAGGGGAATCTGCGCGGTTTCCTATCTTTCCAAAATTGAAAAGGGAAAGGCGGAACCCTCACAGGAAATTGTTGAACAGCTTCTGGAAAGACTCGGTATCCATGTTGATGAGGAAAAGGAAAAGCAGGCAGAACAGACTGCGGAACAGGCATATGAATATGTCTTTTCGGCGATGAACCGCGAATTCCGCGAACTGCTTAGGCGCACGGATATCGAAGAGCTGGAAGGCACCAGATATGCGATCGATCTGAAACTGCTTGAACAGCTGGCTTCCTCGGAAATGAAACCGCTGAATGCCTCTGCTGAAGCTTCCATGGATTTAAGACAGAAGGCGCTTCAGAAGCTTCTTTCGGGCAACTGTGAGGAGGCATTGTTGCTGTATCCAAACGCATGGATGTATCTGATGAGCGGCATTGACGCATATGAAAAAGGCAGGATCAACGATGCTTCGGATTATCTGAATACCGCATATGATATGAGCGCCAAAGAGGGAACGGTGCGGATCATGCTGAGCGCAGCGCTGTATCAGTACAGATGCGCAGCCGCTGTGCATGATTTTGCGAAAATGAAGGAAATCTCTCAGCGTGCCCGCCGCATTGCGGTCTCACTCAATGAGCGCAGCACGCTGTTCATGATCGGATACAATATGGCACTGGCATCGCTTGGTGCAGGCAATTATGAAGAGGCATATGAATTTTTCTCATCGCTGGACAAGCCGAACAGTCTTTCATTGCTGTTTCTGGCGGTATGCTGTGAAAAGACGGGCCGCTCGCAGCAGGCATTTGATGCCATCGAGGAAGCACACGCTGACACGCAGCGCTCACAGGTGATTGCGCAATGTCTGAAACTTGTCTCCTACCGGCTTGGCCATCCGGATTATCTGGACCATGAGGAATATGGAAACATTCTCAAAGCCTGCCGCCAGAGCGCATTGAACGAGCCGGTCAACGGAACCGGAACGCTCATTACCAGATGGATGATGGAATGGTACCAGGCCACAAGACAATATAAAAAAGCATTTGAACTGCTTGTCGATGAACCATGGGCGGCGCAATAAGCGCACCGTCCGTTCAGAATGATCAGTTTTGCTTATGCATTCACGCCGGGATTGAAATTGATCCCGGTTTTTGAACCCTTTATATTTATTCATGAAGAGGTGACAGAAATGGAAAAAAGAAGACTTGGAAGCAGTGACTTATATGTGAATCCGGTAGGACTTGGCTGTATGGGTTTCAGCCACGCTTCCGGTGATCCCACACCCGAAGAGATTTCAGTCAGAACGCTCAGAGAAGCCTATGAGATCGGTTACGATTTCTTTGATACGGCGGAGGCTTATACCGGTGTGTATCCGGACGGTTCCATTTCCTATAATGAGGAGCTTGTCGGAAAGGCTCTCAAAGATGTCCGTGACAAAGTGGTCATTGCCACAAAGATGGGTGTGGGCCACAATGAGGACAGAAGCCTGAAACTGGATTCAAGACCTGAGACAATCCGCAGATCCCTTGAAAAATCCCTGGAGAGACTCGGCACAGATTATGTCGATCTGTATTATCAGCACAGAATCGATCCGAATGTTGAACCGGAAGTTGTCGCTGAAACAATGGGTGAACTGATCAAGGAAGGCAAAATCCGCTATTGGGGAATTTCCGAAACAACCGAGGAATATCTCAGACGCGCCAATGCCGTCACACCTGTGACAGCCATTGAAAACAGATATTCCATGATGGCCAGATGGCATGAATCCATCTTCCCGGTCTGTGAGGAGCTCAACATTGCCTATGTTGCCTTCTCACCGATGGCAAACGGTTTTTTGACCGGCGCCTACAATCCCAATACGAAATTCGAAGGCGGACAGGATTACCGCGCGAACATGCCGCAGTATACGGAAGAAGGCTATGCCAAGGCAAAGGGACTTCTCGATATGCTGGAAACCATGGCAAATGAAAAGAACTGCACAAGAGCGCAGCTCAGTCTGGCATGGATGATCTGCAAGAAGCCTTATATCGTACCGATTCCCGGCTCCAGAAAGATCGAACGTCTCAAGGCAAACTTCGAGGCGGGAAATGTCATCCTGACGCCGGAAGAGATCGCATCGATTGACGCGAAGCTTGACACCATGAGTTTCGATGTCTTCGGCGGCCACAGCGCGAAGAAGTAATCATCATCACATGAAGCAGGCAGCGGAATTCCCGCTGCCTCTTTTGTTTTTCAGAGTTCGGCGACTGCCTCGATTTCGCAAAGTGCGCCGGCCGGCAGTGTTTTCACCGCCACGCAGCTTCTGGCAGGCTTTGAGGTGAAGTATTTCTCATAGACCTTGTTGAAGGCTGCGAAGTCCGCCATATCCGCCAGGAAGCAGGTTGTCTTGATGACATGGGCGTAATCCGTTCCGGCCGCCTCAAGCACCGCACCGACATTGCGGCAGCTCTGTTCCGCCTGTTCCTCAATGGTGGATGCCATCGGACTGCCGTCCGGGTTTGCCGGAATCTGACCGGAAGTAAAGACGAGACCGCCGGCGGATGTGTAAGCGTGGGAGTAAGGACCGATCGCAGCCGGAGCCTTTTCGGAAATGATCTGTTTCATCTGGTTTCTCCTTTTTCTAACTGAATTCTAATATACTTCCTGTTCTGATGAAACTGCATGCTATCATGATAGAAGAAAAAAAGGGCATAACAGGGAGGACAATCATATGAGCACACGTTTGCCTGACGGCTTTTTATGGGGAGGAGCGACTGCGGACTTCCAGTATGAAGGCGGCTTTGGCGAAGTGGGAAGAGGCATTCTTTCCCATGACTATGAAACAGACGGAAGTCTGAACAATCCGAGACATCACACACTGCGCATGCCGGACGGAACGATCATCAAACCGGCAAGCAGCTTCTTCCTTGCGGATCCGGTTCCCGCCGAAGCGGTGCCGGTATTCCTGGATGACGAATATTATCCCAGCCACAAGGCGGTTGATTTCTATCACCGCTACAAAGAGGATATCGCCTTGATGGCGGGCATGGGTTTCAATGTGTTCCGCTTTTCCATCTGCTGGAGCAGAATCTATCCGACCGGCGATGAGGAAACACCCAATGAGGAAGGCCTGAAATTCTATGATGATGTGATCAATGAAATGGCAAAGTATAATATGGAGCCGCTGATCACCATCTGCCATGACGAGCTGCCCATGGAACTCGCATTGAAATATGACGGCTGGAGCAGCCGCCATGTGATCGACTGCTATCTCAGATACTGCCGCACATTGTTTGAACGCTATGGCGACAGATGCCGCTACTGGCTGACATTTAATGAAATCAACGCGGTCAGAGGCTTCGGCCCCTGCGGCACCAGACAGAGCACAGGCAAAGTCCATTATCAGGCGGTTCATCATATGTTTGTGGCCAGCGCGAAAGCGGTCATCATGGGACATGAGATGATGCCGTGCTCCATGTTCGGCGCGATGTATGCAATGAGCGAGCTCTATCCGGCCACATGCCGTCCTGAGGATATGTTCCGCCATATGCAGGTCAGAAGGGAAAACTGGTATTTCATCGATTCCATGGCCAGAGGATATTATCCCGCCTATGCGAAGGACCTCTATGAAAGAAGAGGATTTGACGGCATTGACATGGAGGAAGGCGATGAAAAGATCATGAAAGAAGGTCAGCTGGACTTTGTCTCATTCAGCTATTATCGCTCCGCCACCGTCAAGGCAGGGGATCCCTCCTTCACCGTGGGCGGCAGTCCGAATCCGTACCTGAAGAGCACCGACTGGGGATGGCCGATTGATCCGCTCGGTCTGCGCTATTGCATGAATGAGATCTTTGACCGCATCCAGAAGCCGATCT
The DNA here is from genome assembly GCA_902761625.1 of uncultured Erysipelotrichaceae bacterium. GTDB lineage: Bacteria > Bacillota_I > Bacilli_A > Erysipelotrichales > Erysipelotrichaceae > Bulleidia. Next base: position 2,286 of record CACWLH010000077.1, on the reverse strand, counting down.
TCATCGTTGAAAACGGACTTGGCGCGGTGGATGTGCCGGATGAGAACGGATATGTCGAGGATGATTACAGAATTGAATATCTGAAAGATCATCTGACGGAAATGGCCAATGCGATCAACATCGACGGCGTGCCGTGCATCGGCTATACGATGTGGGGACCTGTTGATCTGGTTTCTCTTTCCACCGGTGAAATGAAAAAGAGATACGGTTTTATCTATGTCGATATGGATGACAAGGGAAACGGAACCCTGAACCGTTCAAAGAAGAAATCCTATGACTGGATGAAGCATATCATCGAAACCAACGGAGAAGCGTTAAGCGAATAAACATTCGAAGAGCTGTATGACTTCCGGCTGCGGCCGGATGGAAACAGCTCTTTTTATATGCGTCGTTCAATGAATTGATTGACAAACCAACATAAGTTAGTATAAACTAACTTTGCACCGCAGAGATAATCTCTGCATTTATTTGAGAACATAGTTAGCTAAAACTAACTAACGGAGGCGGTATGCTGGATCATCTGATTGTTCAATATGGTGCGCCGACCCTTGCGGGCATCAAGACAGGCAGTATCTTCAATGCTCCCTATGAATCAAAGACCTCGCTTCTTGAGGATATCCGTGATGTGAACAGACGGTTCACAGCGAGTTCTCTCAGGATTTTTCTGATCCGTTTTGTCCGCAACCGGGCAGTGCTGTATCTTGTGCGGCTGAACATGCTGGCAAAAGACATACGGGTCAGGGAGGCAGAAAGTCTTTTGTGCGAACGCGGATACAATCCTGAAAAGACGGCGGAATGCATCAGCAGACTCTTCCACAGAATGAAAACCGAAGAAGAGTTTCCGCATGAGCTCGGACTGTTTCTGGGATATCCGCCGGAAGATGTCAGAGGTTTCATTGAAAACCGTCCGTGCATATTCACCGGCGCCTGGAGAGTTTACAGCAACGAGAAACAGGCGAGAAAAACATTCAATGCATTCAGAAAATGCACCGAGGAACTTGAAAACAGCTATTGCCGCGGCGTGCCGCTGGAAATGCTGGCTGCATAGAAAAAGAAAGGAAAAATGAAACATGAAAACAGCAGTTATTTTTTGGTCAGGAACAGGAAACACAGAAAAGATGGCACAGAGTGTATTGGAGGGAATGAAGAAAGCCGGTGCTGAAGCCGATCTTTTTACCATCTCCGAAGTCAGCACGGACATGATCAGCGCTTATGATGCCATTGCTTTCGGATGCCCGGCAATGGGAGCGGAAGTTCTGGAGGAATCCGAATTCGATCCCGCGTTCACATCCTTTGAAGGTCTTCTCGCAGACAAAACGATCGGTCTGTTCGGCTCCTATGGATGGGGTGACGGAACATGGATGAGAGACTGGGAACAGCGTGTCAGAGACGCCGGTGCGCAGCTTGCGGCAGATGGTGTCATCTGCATGAATGAACCGGACGCGGCAGCGGAAGCCGAGTGTGAGGATCTCGGCGCAAAACTGGCTGCCTGAGCAGGAGACCTTTTATGAAACTTGTGCTTGTCCGCCATGGCGAAAGTGAATGGAACCGGCTGAACCTGTTCACGGGATGGACAGATGTCGATCTTTCGGAAACAGGACATGCCGAAGCTGTCCGCGCGGGAAAGCTGCTCAGGGATGCAGGTTATGATTTTGATTAGCAAGCGGCGCAGACCCCTTCTGGAGGCTGAAAGACTTAGGAGGGGTTAGCCGCTTATTGGTTTTGAATATACTGTCTTATCATGTTTTCTGTTCTGTCAGATACAGTACAGATGAAATAGCTGTCACTCCAGAAGTATGGTTTCCAGTAATACGGTATTAAGAATTCCTGGAATTCTTTCCTGATCAGTCTGGAAGTAACAGTCTTATAGTTGTTAATCAGCTTTGAAAGCTGTACATGAGGCGGAGCTTCAAACAGGATATTGCAGTTCCAGTCCTGATCTATGACAGAATGACTGATTTCAAATAAACGGTTCTTCAGATCACCGGTAATAACGGGATGTCTGTATTTAGTTACAACAACTAAATGATATTGAAGAAGAGGAGTAGACTGAGTGTCTGTTTTTATAATATAACTGATTATTTTTCATGTTTCATATACCTTTCACATACTATACCGCCAAATCATAGTATTATAATAGTTGAGAACATCTATGATCCACACATCAAGTTATTCCATTGAATTCAAGGACAATCACAGGGCTGTAAAGAATACAGTCCTTCTTTATCGTGAGGCAGTGGAGTATCTGATTGCACCTGTGAAAGATCATTATGAGGAACTGGAAAA
>CACWLH010000076.1 GCA_902761625.1 uncultured Erysipelotrichaceae bacterium | reverse complement strand
ATATCGGAACACTTGCCGAGATCATCGAGGCACGCTATTCAGAAAGCCATAAAACGACATTGATATGCGACTTTGACGGAACCTATGTGGAATACACCCAGGACAACTGGAACAATATCACGCTTGCTTACTGCATCTCCGTGCATAAATCACAGGGTTCCGAATATCCGATCGTGGTGATGCCGATGACTTACCAGATGAGCATCATGCTGCAAAGAAAGCTTATTTATACGGGCGTGACCCGCGCATCCAAAGCCATTATTATTCTTGGTGAACTCGGCGCTTTCCGCAAAGGCTGCGAAATCCTGGAAAGATCACCGCGTGAAACCACCCTGAAAGACAGACTCAGAATGTATATGAAACCGGAGGGCGATGATGAAACCGACGGATTTGCTTGAGATCCTCGAAACAGCCGGAAAACTCAAACTGACCATGCGCCATTGCTGGATTGACGGAGTCAGACAGGAGAGCACGGCGGAACATTCCTGGCGGCTGGCATTGATGGCGATGCTGCTGAAAGATGAGGAAGAACTGAAAGACGTTGATATGGACAAGGTCATGGAAATGTGCTTGATACATGATCTCGGTGAAGCATTTACCGGAGATATTCCTGCCTTTGAGAAAAAGGATGCCGATACCAAAACCGAAGTCAGTCTCTATGAAGCCTGGGTGGAATCATTCCCGTCTGCACAGAAAGAACACTGGATGAGTCTGCTCAAAGAGATGGAGGCACTTGAGACTAAGGAAGCACAGGTCTATAAGGCGCTTGACAAGCTCGAAGCCCTGATCACACACAATGAATCTCCGATCAGTACATGGCTGCCGCTGGAATATGATCTGCAGATGACATATGGCAAAGACAATATGAAATGCCATCCTTATTTTGAAAAACTGCGGCAGGCTGTGGATGCCTGGACCATCCATAAGATTGAAACCGAAAAATCGGAGTAAATGATCAATTTCAATAAATGTTTAATTGTAGTAAAAGTGGCTGTTACAAATCTCCGGTATAAAACCGGAAGAGGAAGCAGCCTCTTTTTCTTATTGATAGAATGCTGTCGTAGTTAATAGTGACAACGATAATGCGGCATTTTGTGAGATACCGGAAGAAATAACGTGGCTGATCGAAAATGATCCAAGAGTCGTATCGATTTCAAGAAGATATACATTCGGAGCAAAAATCAATGATATTTCGGCTGTGTCTTCACATTTTGCAAAACCATCTGTCAGAGAACTGCTTGTATTCAGCGGTGTGATTAATCATATAACCGGAATAAATCAGAGTTTTACGCTCTGATTTTTCTTTAAACATGGTAGCATTTGTGCTAACATAGCTTAGGAAATCGATGACGGAGTATAAGTAGTCTGAATCCACGGTTATAGAGAGCGGACGGTTGGTGCAAGTCCGTACTGGATGAAAGGTGAAGCTCACTTCAGCAGAGCGCCCAATCAGCGCCGCATGCCTGCGTTAAAGGCTGAATTAAGGTGCGCATGAGTCAATCATGCGAACCAGGATGGTACCGCGTGAACACGTTCCTGGATATTCAGGAGCGTTTTTATTTTTATCTAAGGAGGACAGTATGTCAGAAAAACAGCTTACAGGAAATCAGATCAGACAGATGTTTCTTGATTTCTTCAAATCCAAAGGCTGCATGGTTGAACCAGGCGCAAGTCTGATTCCCCATGATGATCCCACACTGCTGTGGATCAATGCCGGTGTTTCCGCTCTGAAGAAGTATTTCGACGGAACAGAGAAACCCGCCAGCAACCGTATCTGCAATGCGCAGAAGTCAATCCGTACCAATGATATCGAGAATGTCGGCAAGACTGCCCGTCACCACACTTTCTTCGAAATGCTCGGAAACTTCTCCATCGGCGACTATTTCAAGCAGGAAGCGATTCCTTGGGCATGGGAATTCCTGACCAGCCCGGAGTGGATCGGATTTGACCGTGAGAAAATGTATGTCACCGTTTATCCGGATGATGAGGAAGCTTACAATCTCTGGATCAAGGTCGGCATGATTCCTTCCCATATCCGCAAGACAGAAGACAACTTCTGGGAAATCGGAAGAGGTCCGGGCGGACCGGACACCGAGCTTTATTACGACCGCGGACCTGCTGAAAACGACCGTTACATCGAGGTCTGGAACATTGTCTTCTCACAGTATGACTGCCGCCCGGGTGAAGTGGACAGAAGCGAATACAAGGAGCTTCCGCAGAAGAACATCGATACTGGTATGGGTCTTGAACGTCTGGTATGTCTGGTGCAGGGCGGTGAGACAAACTTTGACACCGATCTCTTCCTGCCGGTCATTCACGCTACCGAAAAGCTGGCAAAGCACTCTTATGATGAAAGAGAATACAAGATGGCTTACAGAGTCATCGCCGACCATATCCGTACCGTCACATTCGCGATCAGCGACGGTGCCAACTTCTCCAATTCCGGCCGCGGCTATGTCTTAAGACGCGTTCTGAGAAGAGCTGTCCGCTATGGCATCAAGCTCGGCATTGAAGGCGCCTTCATGTACCAGCTGGTTCAGGTTGTCGCGGACATGATGAACGATTACTATCCGTATCTGGAAGATAAGGTCAGCTATGTTGCACGCCTGGTCAAGAATGAGGAAGAAGCATTCCATAAGACACTGGCCAACGGTGAAAACCTGCTCAATGATGAGCTGAAGAACCACGCAGACACAAAGGTTCTTCCGGGTGAAGTTGTATTCCGTCTTTATGACACTTATGGCTTCCCGAAGGAACTGACAGCGGAAATCGCGGAGGATGCAGGCTACACAGTCGATCTCGAAGGTTTTGATAAAGAGATGGCTGAGCAGAAGCGCAGAGCAAGAGAAGCCCGCGGCGATCAGCAGTCCATGCACGCACAGTCAAAGGACCTCATGGACTTTACCGATGAGAGTGTGTTCACAGGCTATACAGAATCCACCTGCAAAGCAAAGGTCATCGGTCTTTTCAAGGATGGCGTCAGAGTCAGCGAGCTCGAGGATGAAGGCGATATTATTCTGGATGAGACATGCTTCTATGCGGAAAGCGGCGGACAGTGCGCCGATACCGGCAGAGTCTGGAACGACACATTCTCCGCGGATGTCACCGATGTGCAGAAAGCGCCGCACAAGCAGCCTCTGCATCATATTGAAAACATTGACGGCATTCTCAAAGAAGGCGATGAGATCAACGGCGCATTCGACGCTGATGCAAGACAGCTGACCCGTGCCAACCACTCCTCACTCCATCTGCTGCAGGCTGCCCTGAAGCAGGTGCTTGGCGATCATGTTGCCCAGGCCGGTTCATACAACGGTCCTGAATACGGACGTTTTGACTTCACGCATTTCGAAAAGCCGACCGAAGCGCAGCTCAAGGAAGTTGAGCGCATTGTCAACGAGAAGATCAATGAGGACATTCCTGTCACAACACAGGTGCTTGATATCGAATCCGCTAAGGCAACCGGCGCAACCGCACTGTTTGACGAGAAGTATGGCGATGAAGTCAGAGTTGTGTCCATGGGCGACTTCTCCAAGGAATTCTGCGGCGGCACCCATGTTGCAAATACTGGTGACCTCGGATCTTTCAAGATCATCTCCGAAGAGTCCATCGGTTCCGGTATCCGCCGTATCACTTCCATCACAAAGATGAAGGCATACAACGAATTCAAGGCGGAAGAGGAATATCTCTATGCGGCAGCCGCACTGTTAAAGATGAAGAACTACCACGGCTTCAAGGAGAAGCTGCAGGACCTCATCAATGAGAACAACGCACTCAAGAAGGAAATCGCTGCTCAGAACGAGAAGGCGATGAAGATGGAAGCCGAAGCAAGAGTCAACGCAAAGGAAGACATCAACGGTCTGTCCGTGCTGATTCTGAAGCTGGAAAACCAGGACAACAGTTCCCTCAAGGCATATGCCGAAACACTGCGCAACCGCATGCAGGATGGCTTCGTGTTCATCTCCAATGTGAATGAAGGCAAGCTCACATTCGTCTGCGCATCCTCCAAGGCGGCAATCGCCAAGGGTCTCAAAGCCGGCGACATCGTCAAGATGGCAGCCCAGTTATGCGGCGGCAACGGCGGCGGCAGACCTGACATGGCTCAGGCAGGCGGCAAAGACACATCCAAGCTGGATGAAGCTCTGGCAAGTGTCCGCGATAAGGTCACAAACGCTTAAATCGTCTGAATCAATCAGATCAACAAGGTATGTCGTATCCCGGCGGATACGGCATGCCTTTTTTCAATTGCAGGGGCAATCAGGCGTGCGATTACAGCCGTATAGGCCATTTTTCATCGTTTTTTCAGATACAAAATCAACTGATTTATGTATTGATGAATGTATACTTTTCATGATGTTTGGACTAGAATTAATCTAGAACGGAGGGACTATTATGAATATGAATGGCAGAAAATATGACAACAGTGAAACTGTCAGCTTCAATGCAGAGGAAATCCGTCGTGAAAATATCCGTGAAGTACTGAAACACGTTGAGACTGCGCTCAATGAAAGAGGATATAACGCAATCAACCAGCTTGCAGGATATCTGATCTCAAGCGATCCGGCGTATATTTCCAGCCATAACAATGCGCGCAGCATTATCCAGTCCGTGGAACGTCACGAAATTATTGAGGAACTGGTGAGATTCTATCTGGAAGGTCAGAAATAAATGACGCGTTATCTGGGACTTGATCTTGGCAGCGTCACATGCGGTGTCAGTGAAAGCGACACCGGTTTTATTGCGCACACGGTTGAGACAATCCGGTTCAAACCGGATGATTACAATACCGCGATGGATAAGGTCCTTGAGATCGTCGCAAAGAAGAAACCGGATATCATCGTCATCGGCTATCCGCTGATGCTCAATGATGATGAAGGGCCGAAAGCTCAGTTATGCCGTGAATTCGGTGAAGTGCTTGAACAGGAAAGCGGCGTGAAAGTTGTGCTTCAGGATGAACGCTTTTCCACCGCTGAATCTGAAAGCATTCTTCTTGAAGCGGATATGAGCCGTAAAAAAAGAAAAAAGAAGATTGACCAGATGGCTGCAGTCACAATCCTGCAGCGCTATCTGGATTCACATCAGCAATAAAGGCGCATTTACGCCTTTTATTTGAGAGGTAATGATTATGCTTGATGCAAACCACATGGTAATTGTCAATGAGGACGGCGAAGAGATTGAGGTCGAAGTCCTGCTCACATTTGAACCCGATGACAGCAACAAGAGATTTGTTCTGATTGTTGATCCTGAAAATGAAGACAATGTATTCCCGTTTATCTATAACGAAAACGGAGAACTGGAGGAGGTCTCGGATCCCGACGAAATGAGAATGTGCGAGGAGGTACTCAACACATTCATGGCCGAGGAGACTGATGATGACCTCTGATAACAGAAGAAAGACTTCAGCAAGTGTTGAGAGGGCGGCGGAAGGTATCCGCAGAGTGGATCAGAAAATTGAAAAGCGCCTGGAAAACTATGATCCGATTGATGAAGCGTTTGAATCTTTCAGCAATGAACTGAAAGCGGTGGAAGATGAATCCCGTAAAATTCAATACCCGAAACCGGAGGAGAAACCCATGAAAACTGCGAATACAGACAAAACAGACGAGCTTGAACAGGTCAAGATGAGCCGCAAGAAGAAAAAGAAAAAGAAACCGGTCCTGCTATGGATCATTCTTCTGATTGTTCTCCTTCTTGTCAGTATTCTTTCCGCTGCCGTCTGGTATTATTTCGACTGCCAGAAAGCCGTGCAGAAAGAAGAGGAAGCGGTTGTATTCACGGTGAATCCGGGTGATACGGTTCAGACTGTTACCGAAAATCTTGAAGCGGCCGGACTGATCAAAAATGCAAAGATGGCATATTACTTTGTCCGTCTGAATCATTTCTCCGATATTGTGGCCGGCAGTTTCAATCTCGACAAGAGCTGGGATGTCAAACGGATTTTCGCATATCTGAATGATCAGAACGCAGTCATTAAGGATGATGTGCGCTTCACGATCATCGAAGGCGACTGGGCCAAGCATGTGGCGGCTTCGATTGCCGCTGTGACCGAGCTGAATGCGGATGATCTGATTGCGCTGTGGAACAATGAGGAATGGATCCGCTCAATCATGCCGGAATATCCTTTCCTGACAGAAGAAATCTTCAATGATGATGTCCGTATTTATCTGGAAGGCTATCTGACACCAGATACATATGAGGTCAAAAAGGACTGCACCGCTGAAGAGGCAACCCGTAAGATTCTGGATGAGACACTGAGCATCTACAACCAGTATGCGGATGCGATTGCCAATAATCCGGAAGGCATGTCCATTCATCAGATTTATACACTCGCTTCGATCATTCAGTATGAGGCAGGCACAAATAAGGAGACGCAGGAGCTTGTTTCCTCTGTCTTCATCAACCGTCTTGCCTGGGATTATCCGCTGCAGTCAAGCGTTACGGTCTGCTATGCGATCGACTATGACCGCAATACTGACAACTGGCAGGCATGTGAGGTGAATGTTGATTTCAATTCTCCTTATAACACTTATATGTATACCGGACTGACGCCCGGTCCGATTGAAAACCCCGGCATCGATGCCATTGATTCCGTTCTTAATGCGCCGGAGACGAATTACTTCTTCTTCATGGCGGATGTATGCGGAGACGGAACGGTTTACTTCGCGGAAACTGAAAATGAGCATTATGCCAACGTGGCAAAATATCTGACATGTTATTAAGCACACAGATCTATCTGATCAGGGATCATCAATGGCTGATGCTGCTGAGAAACCGCAAGCAGAATGATATCAATCATGACAAATGGATTGCGGTCGGCGGAAAGAAGGAAGCGGGTGAAACGATTGAACAATGCGCTGTGCGTGAGACTTTTGAGGAAACCGGACTGATCGTCGATGCGCTGGATTATGAAGGCAGAGTGCTGTTTGAATATGACCGCAATGAGCCGGAGATGATTTATATTTACACATGCCGGAATTTCCATGGCGAACTGCATGAATGCAATGAGGGCACGCTCGCATGGATCGATGAGGATCAGGTTCTGAATCTGAGTCTTTGGGAAGGCGACCGGGTATTCCTTGAAAAAATGCTTGCCCGGGATCCGGAAACATTCAATCTTGTCCTGCACTATGATGAGGATGGAAACCTGAAAGAAGTCAGGGAAGAAAGGGAATAAACAATGAACAAGCCAGTGATCATCGGAATCGCAGGAGGCAGTGCTTCCGGCAAGACATCGATTTCACGGAAACTGAAAGATCATTTCTCGGATGTCAAATCAGTATTGATCATCCGTCAGGATGATTATTACAAGGACCAGTCACATCTGCCGATGGAGGAACGGGTCAAAACAAATTACGATCATCCGTTCGCTTTCGACAATGATCTTCTGATTGAACATATCGAAGCATTATGCCGCGGTGAAAAGATCGAAAAACCGACCTATGATTTCGTCCATCATACCCGCAGCGAAATCACTGAGACCTGTTTCCCGTGCGATGTGCTGATTCTGGAAGGACTGTTTGTGCTGGAGGATGAGAAGATCCGTTCGCTTCTGGATATGAAGATCTTCGTGGACACCGATGCGGATCTCAGATTCATCAGAAGGCTTCTGCGTGATGTCAAGGAAAGAGGCCGCGACATGGACGGCGTCATTTCCCAATATGTCAATACGGTAAGAGTGATGCACAATTCATTCATTGAACCGTCCAAGCGGTATGCGGATATCATCATTCCCGAGGGCGGAGAAAATTATGTGGCGATCGATCTGCTGGCAACAAAAATCAGTAGCATCATCAATCGCTGAATGCTAAAATAAATAGCGCTGATTGGAGGTAACAATATGGCTGAAAACAAAATCTATGTAACCGAAGAAGGTCTTCAGAAACTTAAAGACGAATATAATAATCTTGTTCACGTCGTCCGTGAGGAAGTCAAGAGCGAACTGGCAGAAGCACGTTCACTCGGTGACCTTTCCGAAAACGCCGACTGGGATGCGGCCCGTGACAAGCAGGCGCAGGTTGAATCCAGAATCGCCGAACTCGAAGGAATGCTCAATCATTATGAACTGATTGACACCAAGAAGGGTTCCAAGAGAATCGTGCATATCGGTTCCACCGTCAAGATTGAATTCCTTGATACAAAAGAGGAAGCTGAATACACAATCGTCGGTTCCACCGAAGCGGATCCGCTCAACGGCAAGCTCTCCAATGAAACACCGCTTGCCCAAGCAATCCTTGACAGCAGAGTCGGTGATACCCGCACCGTTGATGTGGCTGCTCCGTATGATGTCATCATCATTGATATCAACTGAGGATTTGCGTAAATATTGATGAATATAACAGACAGGAGGTTCATGATCATGAAGCGAATGTCTGTTTTTCTTTTTCTGATCGTGCTTGGCCTGATGTGCGATCTGACCCCGCTTTCGTTTTCCGAACTGCGCCGTGATACGATCCGGGTTCATGTGCAGGGTGAAGTTGAACAGGAAGGTGAATATGAACTTGGCCTTTATGCCACGGTGCAGGATGCGCTGGATGCTGCGGGAGTATCTGAAAATGCGGATGTGTCCGGGATCAATCCGAATGTATTGCTCAAGGATGCGGACCTGATCACTGTTCCGGAAAAAAAGGAAGAGGAACAGGCCCAAAGAGTTTCGATCAATACGGCAGATATCGACGCATTATGCACATTGAGCGGCATCGGTCCCTCCACCGCAGAAAGAATCATCGCATACCGCGAAGAGAACGGACTGTTTCAGACACTGGAGGATCTGATGAAGGTCAAAGGCATCGGTCCTAACAGATTTGAAAAGATCAGGGATGATATATGTCTCTGAAAGTGTTCAGACAGAATATTCTGCTGGCTGCGCTTCTGCTCGGGGCATATCTTTTCATGCACAGAACATTTCCATTGGCAGCAGCAGCCGCTGTCTTTTATGTGTTTGCGTCAAGAACCGATCTGAAATCCGCTGCTGTGCTTTTGGTTCTGTGCATGACATTGCTGGTGGAACCTTACAGAACGGACATGCCGGAGTGTGATACATTCCGGATTTATGAAATTCATCAGAATTATGCACTCGCTATAAACGGCAGACACAGAATCATGCTTTATACAAACGGCCCGGCAGAGATTGACAGCCGGGTGCGTCTGAAACCCGACTTTGAACCGATCCGGCATCATAAAAGCTTCTTCGGCTTTGATTTTGCATCATATTTGGAGCGCAAAGGTGTTTTCTTTCAATATACGGGCGATGAATACGAGCTGATCGAAGATGCGCATACTCCCGTACGGTGGCTTCAGAAAAAGGCCGATACAATCGAAGATCCGCTTGTGCGGGCTTTTGTTTACAAAGTGCTGTTCAACTGCACCGATGATTCATTTCTGCAGGGCGGTTTCCTACTGAACGGGGGCTTTTCACTTGCCGGAGTGATGCTGGTGGTTGAGGCCTTGCTGAAATATATCATGCATGAACAAAACCGGAAGAAAGCGATGATTCTCATCAATCTTCTGTTGATCGGCTTTTACGGTTTTCAGATCATTCTGGTCAGTTCTCTGATCCGGCGCATATTGCGTCTTTCAAAGCTCAGCGCAGCAGAGAAATGCGGTTTCTGGGCTATCGCCATGATTCTTGTTTTCCGTGATCAGATCAGGTCTGCGGCATTTCTGATTCCGCTTTGTTTTTCCATATCATCGTTAAGCCGGAAAGACCGTATCTGGACACGATATACACTTCTGTGTGCTGTTCAAAGTATTCTGTTTCAGCGGATCAATCCGTTTGATACATTGTTTTATCCATTTCTGGTCCATATTTACGGCATCCTCTGGTTCTATGGATTGTTCTGTTTATTAATGCCTGTGATACGCTGGGATCCATTCATTCTGTTTCTCAGCAGGTTTTCGCTGATCACAGAAAAACTATGCATTCCCGGATCATTGATCGGAGCCGGACTGCCGTTTTTCATCATCTGGATCATTTCCTTTTACCGGCATGAACACTTTGCGAAAATCACATTCTGCTCGCTGATCATATTTCTTCTCGGCGGCTTTTTTCATCCCTTTGCGGAAGTCAGCTTTGTTAATGTCGGACAGGGGGACTGCATTCTGATCAAAGGACCGTTCCTGCTGGATCAGGTATTGATTGATACGGGAAAGGCATCGCAATACGCACATGTGCAAGCGGCTTTGCAGGCGCGCGGAATCCGCCGTCTTGACACGCTGTTCATCACTCATATGGACAGTGATCATTGCGGAAATATGGAACAGATCATCCGGGATTTCAGGCCGGGAAATGTGATTGACACCCATCAGGGCACAAGCTGCTCAAAACTGTATCAGTTTCATGATCTGAATAATCTGGAAACCGAAGACAAAAACCAGAGCTCGCTTGTGCTTGCATTCCGGCTCAACGGCCTTGATTTTGTCATGTGCGGGGATGCGGATATGACGAGCGAGGAGCGCATTGCAAACCGTTATCCGGGACTCAGATGCGATGTGCTAAAGCTGACTCATCACGGTTCCAAAACCGGCTCATGCGACCGGTTTCTGGATGTGTTGCAGCCGCAGCTGGGAATCATTTCAAGCGGTGCATATTCGATCTACCATCACCCATCCCCCGAGACCGTTCAGCGTCTGCTGAAACGGCATATTCCATATCTGGATACCAAGGAACATGGCGATATATCGATTCTGATGATCGGCCCGCTGCGTCTGCTGATCACATCTGACTGGTTTGTGGATTTGCTATGAGATGTATTTGCGGGGTGGTATAATGCCGGTATGAGTGTATATGTGATGAGCGGAAAGGATCTTTACCGCCTGGAGACAGCGCTGAAAAGAGTCCTTTCAGAGAACAGTGTTCATAAAGACCATACGGTTGAATTTGACGGATCTGATCAGCGGAATTTCCGCATGGATGCGGCAATGATGGAATGCGATACCTTTTCATTGTTTGAAGGATCAGACCGCAAGGCGGTCATAATCCGGGATCCGTATTTTCTCAACGGCTCCGTAAAACAGGGCAGCAAAGCTTCGAAGAAAAAAGAGGACAAGGAAGAAAAGGAAAGAGAGCGCAGGCTTTCTCTCATGGAACAATATCTGAAACATGAGAATCCGGATACGGCATTGATCTTCTACTGCCATGGCTTTGACGCTGACACCCGCAAAAAAGAGTATAAACTGCTGGAAAAATACGGTGCTGTTGTGACTCAGTACAAAAAGATGTTTGAGCGTGACTTCTCCATCTATGCGGATGATGTCTTAAGAAAAAACAAGCTTTCCCTGAAAGCGGATGCGAAGCGGGAACTGCTTGAGAGATGCGGCTGCGACACATTGCTGCTGCACAACGCTCTGGAAAAACTGCTGCTGTATGGAAAGCAGAATTATGAACTTGAAGATATCAAGGCGCTTGTGTCGATCAATCCCGAGCTTAATGTGTTCAATATGAGCAATCAGTTTGTCAGCGGCGATCTGGCCGGCTGTCTTGCCTCCATGAACGAAATGCTGAAGGCATCGATTGACCACACGGCGATGACGCAGATGCTGGCAGGCAGACTGCGCGCGCTGTACACGATGAAAAAACTTTATGAAACGGGAATGAGTGAGAATGATATCGCCATGCGCCTTTCCCAGAAACCATATGCGGTGAAAAAAGGACTGGAGAGTACCCGCGCTCTTTCATCGAAGAAACTTCTGGATTATCTGAACCAGCTGGCTGAACTGGACCAGGGAATCA
>CACWLH010000075.1 GCA_902761625.1 uncultured Erysipelotrichaceae bacterium | reverse complement strand
GTAATGGGAAATTATGTGAAGTGATCATGAAACAGGAGCTTAATTGATGTTCTCAAGTTATAGTACTTGTCATAATTACTTACTTTCCATAATGGATATTATGTAAAGCTATACATAATATCCACGCCCTTGTACCGGAGCTGATCTATGACCCTGTCAAAGACGCCGTCAAAGAATTTCATCACTTTGATTTCAAGAACCTTCGTCTTACCTGGCAGTATGAACTCAACAGATTACTGCAGAATCATTTCGGCAAGTCTTTTACCAAGTTAAAAAACAAAAGTTTCAAACAGCAGGATAACGGATTCTATGTCTATGCCAAATACTCTGAAGAAGATAAAAATGATGATGACACATCCGAGAAGTCATATTCGAAAGATGTCGGCGGCTGTGTCAACTATATGATGCGCTATGCCGGCAGACCTCCTATGGCGGAAAGCCGTCTCATTTCCTACGACAAGAAGACAGATGCGGTCAGATGGTATTATGATGACCATGCGACTGAAGAAAGAATCGAAGTCAGTGAATCCGGTCTGGATCTTCTGAAGAAAATGATCATCCATATCCCGGACGAAGGATTCCGTACTGTACGATACTATGGTTTCTATAACAACAAGAAATCAAAACAGCTGGAACGTATTTATGAACTGATGAATATGAAACGACATTCTTCACGGCTGAAGAAACAGCGTGAAAAGCAGCGTGTCCAGAAACTCAGGAAGCTGAAATTCAGAACCTCTGTCTGCGATGACTTCAACAGAGACGTTCTTCGCTGCAGATGCGGTGCGCTTCTTGTATACGCTGACACATACAATCCATTGGAAGGAATTAAAAATGACAGAACATACCGACAAAACTGTATTGATGAAATGTATCAAATGTGGATACACCGAAGACGTCCCCCTAAGCGATCTTCTTACCCTTCGGGAACTGTACGATCTCAAAGGTCCTGAAGATGACAGCGTACTTTGTCCTTTCTGCCTTCATGACATGTACCCTGTTTCATCCGATCACTTCACAAAGAATTCCGACAAATAATTGATATCTCTCTTCATTTTCTCTGGCCGTAAAATACAATCGTTGTTTTACTATACCTTCATCATCTTTTCTGACTATCGGTCATTTTTCCTTTTTCCCTCTGACGCATTGAAATTCTTAATATACAAAAAAAGCTTCCCTTCGGAAGCTTTCAGAGCGCGTGATGAGAATCGAACTCACGTATGCAGCTTGGAAGGCTGCCGTTCTACCATTGAACTACACGCGCATTTAGGAAATGGTGTCTCGGATGCGACTCGAACGCACGACCCACTGATTAAAAGTCAGTTGCTCTGCCACCTGAGCTACCGAGACAGAGATTAAGGCTGGGGCAGCTGGATTCGAACCAGCGAAATGACAGAGTCAAAGTCTGTTGCCTTACCGCTTGGCTATGCCCCAATCTGCCGGGCTGTATATATATGCATCACACAAGGTGAGATTTTTCAAAAAATGGTGGAGACGGGTGGTTTCGAACCACCGAACCCGGAGGGAGCAGATTTACAGTCTGCCGCGTTTAGCCACTTCGCTACGTCTCCACAATGGTGCCGACTATAGGAATCGAACCTACAACCTACTGATTACAAATCAGTTGCTCTGCCAATTGAGCTAAGTCGGCGTTTCGTATGGTGGAGGTTAACGGGCTCGAACCGCTGACCCTCTGCTTGTAAGGCAGATGCTCTCCCAACTGAGCTAAACCTCCATGCCTCTTTCAAAGAGTGCTTACATATACTAGCATACGGGCCTATCAGCGTCAATAATCTTTTTTTCAAAATTTTCGGATGTATCACATCTGCTCATCAGCTTCGCTGTGACATCATACATTGTTAAAAAGTGCTACAATACTGACATGGAGGTTTTCTGAATGGAAATCTGGAATTCACGTTCACTCGACAACAATCAGCGGTTTATCGCTGCCATTATAGCCGGTCTGATCAGCGCGGTTGTGCTCGGTCTCTCCTACGGAATCATTATCAGTATGTTTCATGTCATCATGTCTGTGCTTTATGTCGGAATCGGATATGGTGTCGGCCAGGCAGTCAGGCAGTACGGACGCGGTGTGCACAAACGCTTTGCCGTGGTCGGCGCATTATGCACATTGCTTGCCATTATCATCGGCGATGTGACTGCGCTTTACGGCATCCGCGGTTTCTTTTCCATTCTGATCACACCGTCGATGTGGCCGGGTGTATTCACCACCTGGGTCGCCATGAATTTTTCGACAAGTATCAACAGTCTGCTCGGTCTGCTGCTCAAGGCTTTCGGAATCTATATCGGCTATCAGCAGTCCGTCATTCTGTAAGGAGGCATTATGTACAGAAACACATGGATGGAAGTTAATCTGGACGCGGTCGCGTTCAATATAAAAAGACTGAAGGAAATCTGCGGTAAACGGATCATTGCCGTTCTCAAAGCGGATGCCTACGGCTGCGGTGACAGCCACGTCGCCAAGGCGGCTCTTGAGGCGGGAGCGGAAATGCTGGCGGTATCCAGCCTGGATGAGGCATTGATGTTCCGCAATGAAGGCTATACCGGAAGTCTTCTGATTCTCGGCGCCACCGATCCGGCCGATGTCTCGACCATGATCGAACACGATATCTCGGTGCCGGCATACTGTCCCGAATGGGTCGATGCGGTTCTTGCCAATCATCCCGCCGGACTCAAGGTGCATATGAAAGTCGATACCGGTATGAACCGGATCGGCTTCAAAAACAATGACGATCTCAAATCCGCCTTTGACAGACTGAAAGAAGCGGGCTGCGTCATGGAAGGCATCTTCACCCACTTCTGCTGTGCGGACTTTGATGAAGTCTTCACCAATATGCAGTATGACCGTTTCCGGGAAGCGGTCGAACTGCTTGATTATCCGTTTGAATGGATTCATTGTGACAATTCTGATGCCACCGTATGGTTCAAGGATGATCTGTCCAATGCATGTCGCATCGGCATCTCCATCTACGGCATCAACACCTATACCGATGAGCTGCGCCATCCGGTGTCGCTGCATACAACCGTCACAATGGTCAAGAAAATCAAAGCCGGCGAGAAGATCGGCTACGGTTCCACCTATACCGCAATGAAGGATGAAATCATCGCCACCCTTCCGATCGGATATGCGGACGGCTTCATCCGTGCCAACAAAGGCAGAAGCGTCTGGTGCGACGGCATGTTCTGTCAGGTTGTGGGCAATATATGCATGGATCAGACCATGGTCCGTCTGGAACACGAGGTGCCCCTGAACACACCGGTTGAGGTCTTCGGTCCCCATATTCATCTTGAGGATATGGCTGCGGACCTGAATACCATTCCCTATGAAATCATCTGTCTGATTTCCGGCAGAGTGACCAGAACCTATGTCTGGCACGGTCAGGAAGATATCGAAGAAAATGCCAGACTGCTCAAGTCGGAAGCGACGGAAGTCTGATCTGTTGATCTTTCAAAAAGATTCAGCTGCGAACGGCTGAATCTTTTTCATTTGCAAAAGCCCCGCTTCATTGATTGTCATTCTCCATCATTGAAGTTTTCCGGATATGCGGTAATCTTTTGTCAGGAGGATGATCCTATGAACGATTTTCTTGATACACTCCGGAACCCTTTCGCACTGATCGTGTTTGTCTTTGTGGCCGGCAGTTTCCTGCGCGCATTGATGTACCAGTGGAATGTGCGCCGCAACGGATTTGAAACCGAAGCCACCGTCACTTCCGTCATTGAACGCGAGATCTACAGGGACGGACATCCGACATACTATGATGATGTGAATGTCGTATATAAAACAAAAGACGGCAGATTCGCCGAAGGTTCTCTTGCCAATGTGACCCGCACATTCACGGAAGGAGAACGAATCCGCATCAAATATACCGATGAGGATCCCGACAATCCCGTCTATATCGGCAAAGCTGAATGAGAAGGACCGCAACAGCTATGAAAGAACGAAAAATCGACTTTGAAAACTGGGAGAGGAAGGACCTTTACACACACTTTTCGCATACATCCGCTCCGTTCTGGTCAATCACTTATGAAGAGGATGTCACTGAGGTTTATCGGTTTGCAAAAAGAAACGGTGTTTCCTTCTATCATGCCATGATCTGGACGGTTTCCAGGGCCATGAACAGGATTCAGGCATTCAGATATACCATCCGTGAAGACGGTATCTATGAACTGTCCGAAAGGCTTCCCAGTTTCACGTCGATGAAGGAAAACAGCGAAGTCTTCCAGATCATCACATCTCTTTCCCTGAATGATTCTCCCGCTGAATATTGTAAGCAGGCAGCCATCCAGGCGCAGAATCAGAATGAATTCATCCGCTATGATCTGGAATCGGATGCGCTGATCTTCATTTCCTGTCTGCCATGGATCAAAGTCACCGGTCTGACCAACGAGGGAATGACGGATCCTTCTGATTCCGTTCCGCGCATTGCCTGGGGACGGTTTGAAGAAAAGAACGGGAAATATCTTCTGGGCATGAATCTGGAAGTCAATCACCGCCTGATTGACGGCATTCATATCGCGCAGTTCCATGAAGCATTTCAGAAGACGGCGCAATCGCTGAATCAGCAAAGCATCTGATCATAAAAACGGTATGGCTATTTTGTGAAAGCCATACCGTTTTCATTTTTTCTTCAATTTTCTTTTCAGAACCAGATCCATTTCCGCAAGCAATGCGTTGCCCTCCTGCGCAAGGCGAAGGATTTCTTCTCTGTTATCCACATGCTCAAGTGCTTCCTTTGCGGCAGCCGCATAATCACGCTTATGTGCATCGTTGAGTTTTTTCCACGGGATGTGCGCCATGGACGCAACCGCTTCTTCATCCAGCGGAAGCTTTCCCTGTTTCATGAGCACCGCCAATACCGGATAGCCGGGATAGCCCTGCCAATAGGTAGCCGGGTCGCTGGAAGCGTACTGATTGCTGTCCCATTCCACCGTATATGTCTTTGTGCCGCCGCTGGACAGGATTTCAGCGCTGTTTTCATGCATGATGATTCTGCCGTCCGCAATGGCGGAATAGGCTTCAAGAATTTTTTCTGCCGGAGGCATTTTCATTTTGGTGATTCTCCTTTGGTTTCAATGTGATGAATCCGATCTCGGGATTGTTAAATAAGCGCGGAATTCTTCCGTCCGCCGATGCAAGTCCTCTTGAAATATACATCTGCTGACCGCACAGATCATGGATGCCTTCGGAATATTTCGGGAATATTCCCTGCTGGGGGCCATAGAGACCTTTGTGAGTAAACGGAATTCTCCATTGGCCGCCATGGACATGACCGCAGATGATCAGCGGATAATCCACCTTCTTATAAAGCTCAATATGATTGGGACGGTGGGAAACCAGAATCCGGAAACAGCCGTATTCAGCCAGCTCGTTGACATCCTCCGCATACATTGCGGGCTCTCTTCCCGAATCGCTTAAACCGGCGATGACGATATCCTCATTGAAGCGCTCCGATGCATTTTCCAGCACATGCACGCCCATCTGCCGCATGCGCTCACGGAAGCTGTCCATTTCAGGCAGATAATTGTCATGGTTGCCCGATGTGAAGTAAACTGTTCTGCCTTCAAGCGCCCTGATCAGATCAAAGCTTGTCTCATATCTTCGTCCGGTGTCAAAAAGATCACCCGGAATCACGATAAAATCCGGATTTTCCTCATCGACAATTTTTTTGATTCTGCTCTGAGCGCGTCCGAAAGGCCGGCAATGGACATCTGAAAGAACACAGATCGTTACCGGTGCATGAATCTCTTCTGATTCGATGACATCCCTTCTGCGGTCAATCTTGTAAGGAAGACCGGCCAACAGCAGGATCAGCACAGCTGCAAGCATGTAATATCCAGACATGAAACCATCATAGCACAAAAAAAGACCATGGCACGCGGCCCGGTCTTTCTTAAGATTCAGATGATAATGCTCAGCAGCCATGGCTCTTCGGCAGCATCGCAGCGCCGACGATACCCGGCTCTTCCAGTGCAGCCAGCACAAACGGTGTGTCGTGGACTGCTGTATGGGACATCGCTTTGTACTGCTCAATGACGCCCGGCAGGAACTTGTCAGCGGACTTCATCATACCGCCGCCCAGCACGAAGATATCCGGATCGCATACGCATGCGATGGTGGCGAAATACTGGCCGAGGTCTTTTTCAAACTGCTCAACCGCAGCGACGGCAGCGGGATCGCCCTCTTCCGCCTTTTCAAATACGACACCGGTATGAGCGATGGTCTGACCGGATTCCTTCTCATACTTTCTCTTGAGGCCTGTGCCGGAAGCTTCGTTTTCGATCGCGCCGACATTGAGGTAGTTGATCTTCTCGCGGTTGCGGTCAATGATGATGTTTGCGACTTCGCCGCCGAATCCGTGCTTGCCGGAAACAGTCTTGCCATCCACGACGAGGCAGCCGCCGATGCCGGTGGAAATGGTTGTATAGAAGACATAGTTGAGTCCCTTGCCTGCGCCGACCAGCGCTTCCGCAAGAGCGGCCACATTTGCGTCATTGTCAAGGAAGCACGGCATGCCGAATTCCTTCTTCATCTCATCCGCAAACGGATAGCCCGCAAAACCGGGGAGGTTTGTGGACAGAACCATGGAACCTGCTTTTGTATCAACCGGTCCCGGAACGCCGATGCCGATACCGGAGCATTCTTTCCAGTCGGGGATTTCACGAACCAGTGATTTGATGTTTGCCATGACCTTCGCAGGGCCTTCCTGGCCATAGGACGGTCCCTTCACCTGCGCAAGAATCTGTCCGTCTTCTGTGATTTTTGCAACACGGACATTGGTTCCGCCGAGGTCAATACCGAGATAACACTTCATAAAACAATGATCCTCCTTAAATGATTACTCTCTTAATTCATTGTATATTCAGTAATTTTCAAAAGCAATAAATCTGTTCAGGCTTATGAGGGCTTGTGATGAGGATGATTCTGCTATAATGATTTCAATTATGACAGCGGCCACATCCAGAAGTGAAAAAACCAAATACCGCCTGGCGCAGGCGCTCAAGGAATGTCTGAAAACCACCTCGCTTGAGGAAGTCACGATCAAGCAGCTTGTCTCCTCATGCGGTCTGACCAGACAGACTTTTTACCGTAATTTTGCGGATCTCAATGATCTTGTCCAGTGGTATTTCAATATCATTCTGGATGAATCGTTCAGACAGCTGGGCTCCACGGAAACCGTCTATGACGGCCTGGTGCGCAAATTCGAATACATCCATGAGGAACATCTGTATTTCTCCGCCGCCTTCCGCTCTGACCGGGAGAACAATCTCAGAGACCATGACTTCCGGATGATCCTGGATTTCTACCGCAATCTGATCCGTGACAAGACGGGAAGCCTGCCCGATGACACAACCGACGCCCTGCTGGAAATGTATTGCCAGGCATCGGTATACATGACCGTGAAATGGGTGCTTAGCGGCATGCCGCAAAGCGAAAAGACACTGGCCTCCCTGATGATTGAGGCCATGCCCGAAAAACTGCGCTTGCTGTTTGAAAAACTGCAGCTGATTTAGAAACTGAACGTTACAAATTTGTTTATGTGTAACGTCTTTTTTGATCCATAACAGGTTACAATAAACTTGTTAAAAAATTAACAGGAGGTTAATCAAATGGCTAACAGATTCATCTTAAACGAAACATCCTACCATGGCGCAGGTGCCATCAAAGAGATCGTCACAGAGTTCAAGGCACGCGGTTTCAAAAAGGCATTCGTCGCTTCCGACCCGGGTCTGATCCAGTTCGGCGTCACTGCCAAGGTTACAGATCTGCTTGATGATGCCGGCATTGCTTATGAGATTTATTCCAACATTCAGCCCAACCCGACCATCGAGAATGTCCAGACCGGTGTCAAGGCATTCGCTGATGCAGGCGCTGACATGATCATCGCCATCGGCGGCGGTTCCTCCATGGACACATCCAAAGCTATCGGCATCATCAACACAAACCCTGAGTTCGCTGATGTCAGATCCCTCGAAGGCGTTGCTCCGACAAAGAATCCCTGCACTCCGATCTTCGCTGTTCCGACAACAGCCGGCACCGCTGCGGAAGTCACAATCAACTACGTTATCACCGATCCGGAAAACAAGAGAAAGTTCGTCTGTGTTGACGCTCATGACATTCCCGTCATCGCCTTCGTTGACCCGGATATGATGAACTCCATGCCCAAGGGCCTCACAGCCGCTACCGGTATGGACGCTCTGACACATGCGATCGAAGGCTACATCACAGCCGGCGCATGGGAGCTCTCCGATATGTTCCACATCAAGGCCATCCAGATCATCGCCAGAAGCCTGAGAGCTGCTGTTGAAAACGATCCGAAGGGCAGAGAAGACATGGCGCTTGCGCAGTATATCGCAGGTATGGGCTTCTCCAACGTCGGTCTTGGTGTTGACCACTCCATGGCTCACACACTGTCCGCTTACTATGGAATGCCTCATGGAAAGGCATGCGCTACCCTGCTGCCGACCGTTATGGCTTACAACGCTGAGTGCACAGGCGAGAAGTACAGAGACATCGCTGATGCGTTCGGAGTCGAAGGCGCATACACAATGCCGCTTGAGGAAGCACGCGCAGCCGCAGTCGCAGCCGTCAAGAAACTCGGTGAGGATGTCGGTATCGAAATGAGCCTCAAGGACGTTGTTCCGATGGAAGACGTCGACGCTCTTTCCGCTGACGCGCTCAAGGACGCCTGCACACCGGGCAACCCGAAGCCTGTCACAGTTGAGGACATCAAGGCAATGTTCCTCAGCCTGATGAAGTAATTCTTCAAAACAGCCTTATAAAAGGCGGATCATCACGGTCCGCCTTTTTTCAATCATCAGTTTTCAATCATATGGATGACGGCCGATGCGCTGAGCGCGGCCGCTTTTTTTGCGAAGATTTCAAAGGAGACTTCCTCGGAATCATCCGCTTTGTCAGAGATCGCCCGGATAATCACAAACGAAATGTGATTCAGATGGCACACCTGGGCAATGGCAGCCCCTTCCATCTCAGCGCAATAGCCATTGAACTGTTCAATGATCTGCTTTTTCTGTTCCTTTGATGCGATGAACTGATCGCCGGAGCAGACCCTTCCTTCAAAGATGCCGGTGTCCGGTGAAACAGCATGAACCGCTTCCGCAGCTTTTGCACGCAGGGTTTTATCCGCCTCAAATGCGTAAAGACCTGTATAGGGAATCTCCCCTTTCGCAAACCCGATCGCAGAGACATCGAAATCATGCTGGACGGCATCGGTGGAAATGACGATGTCGCCGATATTGATGTCATTGTTGAGGGAGCCTGCCACACCGGTGTTGACCACTGCGTTCACCCCGAACACACTGATGAGCATCTGTGCGCAGATGCCGGCATTGACCTTGCCCATGCCGCACTGCACAACCACGGCCTCTTTGCCTTTGAGAGTGCCGCAGCAGAACTCCATGGAAGCGATTGTCTGCGTGTCCGTGATGTTCATCTGCTGTCTGATGGCGCTGACTTCATCTTCCATCGCGCCGATAATTCCGATTCTTGTAATTGTTTCCATATTAAAGTCCCTCTTTGTTCAACCATTTTTCCCGTTTCAGACGGATCAGGAAGAAGATGCCGCGGCAGCTCAGCTCAATCGCCATGGCAATCCACACACCGGAAAGTCCGATTCTTTTTGAAAGAAACCAGGCAAGAGTCAGACGGATTCCCCACATGGAAATCAGATTGATGATGCCCGGCACAAATGTATCACCTGCGCCTCTGAGTGCACCGGTCACGACGATGCTCGCCGCAAACAGCGGTTCCGCCAGAAGCTCATATCGCAGCACATGCGCGCCAAGTTCCTGCACCTCTTTCACCGGTGTCAGAAACTGAAAGACATACGGACAGAAAACATACATGACAGCTCCGGTCAGTGTCATGACCGCAATGCCCGCAAACACGGTGATCCACGCGAACGAGCGGGTCAGATCCTTGCGTTTTGCGCCAAGCGACTGACCGACCAGTGTCGTTGAGGCCTGCTGGATGCCAAAGCCCGGCATATAGCAGATCGATTCCGCAGTCACCGCAAAGGAATGGGCTGCGATGGCCGTTGTTCCAAGCGGGGCAATGATCATTGTCGATACGATCTGGGCAAGAGAAAGCGCTGAGCCTTCCAGAGCCATCGGCACACCGATCCGGCACGCCTTTGCCAATACATCCTTCTGCACGATCCAGCTGCTTTTTGAATTGGCGAAACCGAGAATTTGAGAGCGG
>CACWLH010000074.1 GCA_902761625.1 uncultured Erysipelotrichaceae bacterium | reverse complement strand
TGCTCTTTTATCGATCTGTTCCTGCACTGCTGCAAATTTTTCCGTCGATATGATTGCCATGTGAGCATCATGCAAGACATATCGATTACCTGTGGGATTCTTATATTTCAGTACTTTTTGGATTCTCATGACCAGGATAGTTAAGTAGCCTTTCTATTCCGCTATAATTTTTGGTTTATCCACGACTATATAAAATACAATTGGAATCTACCTGCTTCTCTTCGGGATTGTCCTGGTTCTTACAAGGATTGCATCTCCTTTTCTTTTCCCCATTTTACTGAGCCGGCGTTCACAACGATATGCCATCCCGTTTTTCACTCTGAGCAATATCTCAAAATCGTAACCCCAGCATATTCTGATCATTTTGTACTGCGGTGCATCGATGAATGCTGTACCAGTTCCATCGCCCGACCAGAGAAGATTCTTTGCATGATCATAAATCCTGATGTCCGTCATTTCTTCAAACATCTGTATTTCTACAGGAGAATTCAGGTAAAAGCCACATTCCGGACAGGTATCGACAGCGGCACTCATCATTGCACCGCAACGATAACATCTCATGTTCTCATCACCTCCTTCAGACTATTCTGATTGTCTCATGTGTTTCTTGATAGCGATACTATAGTCTCGACGTGTTTGGTGAACGGGAAGTTGTCTACGGGAACTGCTTTATGAACTCTGTACCCTGCTTTGGCAAATAACCTGATATCACGGATCTGGGTGGCCGGATTGCATGATACATAGACAATCTTCTTCAGTGACAGTCTGTTCAGCGTGCGGATGAACGGTTCACTCATGCCGCTTCTTGGCGGATCAAGGAAGACAACATCCGGTTTTGTATCAAGTCTTTGAATAAAGCGTTCGGCATCTTCCGCATAGAATTCAACATTCTCAATGCCGTTGAGCTTCATGTTCTTCTCTGCATCTCTGATTGCCTGTTCATTGATTTCAACACCGATGACTTCTTTACATAGCGGTGCAGCACTTAAGGCAATCGTACCGATGCCGCAGCACACATCCAGAACGGTATCGGTCTTTTTCAGCTGAGCCATCTCAAGAGCTGTATTGTAAATCACTTCGGTCTGCTCAGGATTGACCTGATAGAAAGACTGCGGTGAGATACGGAAAAGAAGATTTCCGATCTGATCGGTAATATATCCCTTTCCGTAAACCACATCCGACTTTCTGCCGAGAATCATGGAAGTATGTTCATGGTTGTAATTGATAATGACCGTTTCAATTTCAGGATGAGCTTCCACCAGTTTCTTCACGTAATTCTTCGAGGAAGGAAGGCCTTTGGAACCGATGACAATCACCAGCATTACTCTGCCCGTGCTTCTGGAAATGCGGATGTATGCATGTCTCAGCACACCTCTGCCGGTGTCCTCATTGTACGGTTCAATCTTGAAGGACTGTGCGAGGGTGCACATGGTTCTGAGAATATCATTGGCTTTGACATGCTGGATGAGGCACATCTTTGAATCAATCAGGCGGTGGCTGTTTTCCTCATACAGACCGGCATGGATCTGATTGTATTTGTCACTGTAAAAAGAGGCATAGATCTTGTGTCTGTAATGATAAGGATCCTTCATCCCCTTCACTTCATCCACTTTGATCTTTCCGAAGAGCTTCTGAACATATTCATGTTTGTTCAGAAGTGTCTTTTCATATTCCTCATTGATATATGCGCATCCGCCGCATTTTTTATAAATGGGACAGTATTTCACAGCTTCACCTCTCTCAGAGAATGCACAACATTCTCACATTTTTCTTTCAGCACATCATAGGACTGATGCCCGCATGCAACAAGAATGCAGTCTTTGATGCCAAGCGCATCCGCCGTCTCTTTGTCATGAACGGTATCGCCGATGTATACGCACTCTTCCGGCGTGACATCGCTGTTTGCCATCCACTTTTCGGCCATCTGGATCTTGGAGAATGCCAAAGCATTGTCAATGCCGAGGATCTCATCAAAATAATGGGCAATATGCAGCTTATGGCACTGGTCAATCAGGGCATCATGCCTGGAAGCGGAAAGAATAACATTCCTGTTCCCGTTGCGGATGGACTTCTCAATCAGTTCCTCAAAGCCGTCGACAAGCGTACAGGTGTCAAAGCCCGCATCATAAAGATCATTGAATTCAACCGAGATATCCTCATAGGTTTCATTCTCAAATGTATAGCCGATTTTGTAATAGTAATTGATGACCGGAAAGCAGAAAAGCTTCTGATAGTCCTCACGGGTATAATCCGTGAACATATGACGCCTTCTCAGCATCTCCTTTTCCACGTTCAGACATAAGTCCAGATCATCAAGTATCGTTCCGTTGAAATCCCATATCACTGTTTTCATGAAATGCATTATATCAAAAAGAGAGGAATGAAGAATCCCTCTCTTTGCAATATGGTGTTTTAAGATGCTTTCTTTGTCTTCTCAATCCAGAGTGAAACACTCGCGTCGCTCGGCATTCTCCAGTCGCCTCTTGGTGAAAGTGTGACGGAACCGACCTTGGGACCGTCGGGCAGGCAGCTGCGCTTGAACTGCTGGTGGAAGAAGCGGTTGTAAAAACGGATCAATGCTTCACGGATGGTTTCGAATTCCACCTCCGCAAATGCGATTGACGCATAGGCGAGAATCTTCTCGGGTTCAAAGCCGTATCTCATCACATAGAACAGGAAGAAGTCATTGAGATCGTATTTGCCGATCTTCTCTTCCGTCTTCTGGGCAATCTGACCGTCTTTGTTCGGGGTCAGCTCCGGTGAGATCGGTGTGTCGACAATGCTGAGAAGAATGTCCTTGAGATTGTCATCATTGCATGTATATGCATAGGAGCGGCAGATGTACTGCACCAGTGTTTTGGGAACCGATGCGTTGACGCCATACATGGACATGTGGTCGCCATTGTATGTGCACCAGCCAAGCGCCAGTTCGGAAAGATCGCCGGTGCCGACTACCAGGCCGTTTTCCATATTGGCCGCATCCATGAGAATATAGGTTCTCATGCGTGCCTGCGCATTCTCATAGGTGATATCTCCCTCACCCTGATAATCCGTTCCGTGGCCGATCTCCTCCAGATGCGCCTTGACGCCTCTGCCGATGGGCACTTCACGGATATCATCCGCCAATGCCTTCATCAGATTGACCGCATTGTTGTATGTCAATGAGGTTGTGTTGCCTTCATTTGGCATGGTGTATGCAATGATGCGGATATCGGGAACAATCTTCTTTGCTTCGTGGCAGACAATCAGCGCCAGTGTGCTGTCAAGACCGCCGGAAATACCGATGACCAGTGTCTTGATATTTGTCGCACGCACTCTTGTGGCAAGGCCATGGGCCTGGATCTGTAAAATCCTGCGGCATCTTCTGCCTCTTTCCGCATCATCCGCCGGCACAAACGGATTGCGCGGAATCGGATAGTTTTCCTTGATCAGAAGTTCTTTTAATGCGGTTGTATTGATTTCATAGGAACCAAGCGCCTGCACGTTCAGCTCAATGAAGCGGTAATCGTTGACTTCGGCATTGATGAATGTGTTCTGGTGGGTGCGGTTATACATGCATGTCTCAAGATCAAGCACTGCAGTCTTTACATAGGTCGGTGTGTCAAAGATCGAATCCGAAAGAATCTTTCCGTTTTCAGCGATCAATGTATGGCCGCCGAAGACAAGATCGGTCGAGGATTCACATACACCTGCAGAGACGTAGATGTAATCGCAGTAACAGGAAGCGCTCTTGGAAGCGACCATGGTTCTGCGGTAATCCTGTTTGCCGATCACCTCATCGCTTGCGGAAGGATTGACGACGATATTCGCACCGGCGCTGCATGCGTGTGTGCCCGGGGTATCGGGAACCCATAAGTCCTCACAGATCTCAGCGGCGATCTTCGCCCCGCTTTCCTCATTGAAACCGATGATATCCCAGCCGAAGGGAATCTCATTTCCTTTGAGATTCAGGGTTCTCCCCTTGATCTTGCGGCCGCTGGAGAACCATCTGGTCTCATAGAATTCGCTGTAATTGGGAATGTGGAATTTCGGAACAACCGCCTTGATCTGACCGTCATTGACAAAGACTGCGCAGTTGTAAAGAGCGTTGTTATAGCGTAACGGCGCGCCGATCACAGCGCATACGCCGGGCAGTTTTTCCGTTTCCTTCGCAATCCGGAAGAGCTGATCTTCCGCCTCATCCAGAAGCGCCTTCTGGCCGAAGAGATCGCCGCATGTGTAAGCGGTGATGCAAAGCTCCGGAAAGACGATCAGTCCGCAATCGCTGTATTCATTCATGATCCGAATGATTTCATCCGTGTTGTATACGGGATCTGCAACCCTTAACGCCGGCACCGCAGCGGCTGCCTTGATCATTGTGTTTTTCATATGGAATCAGTCCTTTCCATCCAGATAATGTCTGATTTCTTCCGGAACCATTGTGTTCATCTGTTTCTCAAGATCACGGATCTGTGTATACAGCGCCCGCACCTGTGAAGAGGAAACATGCTGGTAATCAGAAGGTGTGTGAATGATTTCAATATATTGTGAAATGGTGCTGAGATAAGGATCTTCCGCGATCATTTTCTCAACCGGCTCATTGTTGCGGACCATGCAGCAGATGCCGAACTGTGTGCAGATCTCATCAATGAATTTCCATCCGCCTGCCAGTTCGGGCAGCTTGTCCGAGCCAAACAGCAGTCTGCACTCATACCCCTGCTCTTTGAGATACAGCATTGTGGTATAGGTGCGGGGCTGCTCTGCGGCCTTGATCTCATAATCGCTGACTTCCATCCATTCATGCGCCTTTGCGCATTCTTTCAGCATGGCCAGCCTGGTCTTATCATCAAAGGCGAAATCCTTTTTCTGATCATCGGTGATATAGCGCATCTTGCTCGGCACAAAGATCACCTTGTCAAAACCGGCCGCCTTTCTGGCGAAATCCGCCAGTTCTATATGGGCAATGGTGGGAGGATTGAATGCACCGCCGTAAACGAGCGCTCTCAAATTCTGCCTCCGTGCAGTTTCGCATACAGTTCGCTTCTGACCTCTGCGACTTTGAGGGTGAGGTCAACATAGTGCTGATGAGGCATCTCGGGACGCAGCTCACTCTCCCAGACCTTGTTTTCGATCTGATCGCGGATATAGGCTTTCTTGGTTTCAATATCAGGCAGATCAATCACGAGTTCACCGCCAAGGATATGGGGAACCAGCAGCTTTTCAATATGATATGCATGCACGGTTCTTCTTGCATGATATGCATCGGGATCGAGGTTGATCACTTCAATGTCATCGCCATCCTTGAATTCTTCCTCATCCAGCGCAATGATATCGCACTGTCCCTTGCCTTCCTCATCAAACAGACGCCATGCCATCAGCTTGCCCGGAATGATTGCCTTGGATACGGAATCGGAGCACTTCATCTTCGGTGTATAGGAGCCATCGGCTTCCTTGACAGCCACGAGTTTGTAAACGCCGCCAAAGACCGGATCGGATGCGCTGGTGATCAGGTTTTCTCCGACGCCATAGGAATCAAACTGCGCGCCTTCATAGATTTCCATGTTGATCATCTTCTTCTCATCCAGCGAGTTGGAAGCGACCAGCTTGATATAAGGCTTGCCTGCCTTGTCGAGCGCTTTTCTTAAACGCTTGTAGCCGCGGGCAAGGTCGCCGGAGTCGATTCTTGCGCTCTTGACTCTGCGGTTGGGATTGTCCGGATATTTCTCAGCCAGATAATCATCGATCTTGATCAGATTGGGCAGACCGCTCTCAAAGATGGAATAGGTATCCAGCAGCAATGACACATTGTCCGGATAAACATCCGCATAGGCCTTGAAGGCATCAAATTCCGTCGGGAAGAATTCAATGAAGGAATGGGCAATCGTTCCCACCGCCTTGACACTGGGACCGAATTTCATCTCCGCAAGGCAGTTGGCTGTACCGATGCAGCCGCCGAGAATGGATGCGTATGCGCCGTCATTGCCGGCTGATTCGCCCTGGGCGCGTCTGGTGCCGAATTCCATGACATTGCGCGGTCTGTGAATGCTGAGACCGGTGATTCTGGTCGCCTTTGTGGCGATCAGGGAATGGAAGTTCATGGTCTGAAGCAGATATGTCTCAATCAGAATGGCGCCGACCATATCGCATTCAATACGGACCATCGGCACCTGCGGATAGGCAATTGTGCCTTCCTTCATCATGTACACATCGCCCTTCCATTTGTATGTTCTCAGATATTCGCAGAATTCCTCGCTCATACCCTTGTAGCGCAGCCATCTGATATCACGGTCTGTGAAATGATAGTTCTGCAGGAATCTGACCAGTTTTCTCTGTCCGCAGCTGATCGCATAGCCGAGGTCGTCCGGATTCTTGCGGAAGAACATGTCAAAGACCATGACCACATCCTTGTGTCCTTTCACAAACAGTGCGTTGGCCATTGTGAATTCATAAAAATCGGTAACCATGGCCGGGTTATCGTAATCTTCATCGGGCAGATAGGGTTCTACTTTGATTTCACTCATGATCTTCTTTCTCCTCTTATTTGATCTCAATCTGACAGGAAGCCATGACTTCCAGGGCTGCTTCGTGTTTGGCGGGTGTGACTCCGGCACAGGCATCTTTCACAACGCACATCGGAGTGCCGTTGAGAGCTGCTCTTGCCATCAGAGCGTTGGAAATAACGCATATATCGGTGCATAAGCCGCAGAATGTCAGCGACTCAGGCTTTTCGTCTTTCAGCAGTTTGATCAGTGTCTCACTGCCGAAGGTCGGCTTTTCAATGATCTTCGCGTCTCTGTTTTTCAATGCGTCAAGAATCTTTTCATTGATCTGCCATCCTTTGGTGTCTTTGACACAATGGATCAGTGGCAGATGTTTTCCTTCATAGGTGTCCATGTAATCCTCTCCATGGGTATCCATGGTGGCGATCACGGTGTCATAGGAAGAATCATTGATCAGATCAATGACCGGCTGCACAGTCAGAACGGCTTCAGATGTGCCGAGCGCCATGTCGATAAAGTCATTCTGCATATCGACGACAATCAATACGTTTTTCACAGGTTTTCCTCCATATAGCTGTACAGCGGGTTGAAACTGTACAATGCGGCATACTTGCCGCCGACTTTCTTTTTCTCGCCGGTCGCATTCAGCATTTTTCTGATATCGCGGCGGAAGTTGCCGGTGTCTGTCTTTCTGCCGATCACCGCCTCATAGACATTCTGAACTTCACGCAGTGTGAATTCATCAGGCAGAAGATTGAAGAGAATGCCAGTGGAAGCGGCTCTGTGCTGAACCTGGTCCATCGCCATGTTGACGGCCTTGATATGATCGGCTGCCAGTTTTGCATTGGATTGCTTCTCATTCAATGCGGAATCGGTATGGATGTAATTGTGATTGACGCGGTCATATACGTCATAGACAATCCGCACCCCGTTTTCCTCACACTCCAGCACAACCTGGGACACCCTGCCCTTGGCATCGGTGGAGATGATGTTTTTGGAAATGGTGAACCATCCCGCATCCGCGGCATCATCGCCGGCTCTGGTATGACGGATGTTCTCTTCGGGCGTCATGGACAGATAGGCGGTTGTGATGATGCGTGTTCTGGGATCGCGGTTGGTTCTGCCGAATGTGTAAAGCTGGCGGAAATAGGTATCCTTGGTGATATTGGTCTCTTCCGCAAGTTCCCGCTTCACCGCGTTTTCCATATCCTCATCGAAATTGATGAAGCCTCCCGGCAATGCCCAGTCATTGATGAACGGATGATCCTTGCGTCTGATCAATAACAGTTTCAGCTTGGCCTGGGAAACTGTCATCAGGATCATATCGACCGTGTTGCTCGGTCTTCTGTATTTTGTTTCATCATATTCTGCCAGGAACTCTTCCAGCGTCTGTCCCCTGGCATTTAAATTATTCATAGGCACTCTCCATATAGTCAATTTGACTATATAAATCATATGACCGGATTGACATTGCGTCAATATGAAAAAACCGGTTTCCCGGTCAATTCATGCACATTCATTCTTCCGTATAGGCGATATATTTGTCGCTTTTCCCTTTTGCCTTTTCGGCCGGGTATTTCTTCTCATTCTGATCACATTTGGCATTGATGATTTCATCCAGATCCACGTCTAATACATCCGCCATCTGGATGCAGTAGTTCATCACATCCGCAAGCTCCTCACAGACATGGTTCAGGTCATAATCTGTATCGCTCCATTGGAAACATTCCAGCAGTTCGGATGCCTCGATGGAAATGGATTTGGCCAGATTGACCGGTGTATGGTACTGTTGCCAGTCCCTGTCAATTGTGAACTGGCGGATTCTTTCAATCGTCTCCTCTTTGATCATCTGATTCTCCTTTCGATGCAAAAAGGATGGATTCCTCCATCCCTTATGATGTCTTCCTCTTCATTCTTGTATATTTGCGGCCGAGGTTGAGCTTCAGGAATTTGAGCAGAACTTCCTTGTCCTGGTTGGAGAAGTCGAGTTCCTTGGTTGTATAATCATCCGGCTTCTTCTCATTCTGGGATTCAACCATGAAGTAAACAGCCACGTGGTTCTTGTTTTCACGGTAGTCATAAGCTCTGACTTCGTTCCACGGATAGAACTTTCCGGCGGAAACCAGGCCGTCCTCACCGACGCCGTCATGAACAGCCATGAATGCGGTGACCGCAAGAAGTGTGGCAGCGATTCTGACATAATCCCATGCTGTGTTGACGGTTCCGCCCGCAAACAGGGAGACCATGGAAAGCAGACCGAGGATCAGGACCATGATTCTCAGATAGCCCCACTGCTGGTCCTGGATCATGATGTACTTGTGGATTCTTGCCCACCTGATCAGCATGACAATGCCAAACACGGTGAATGTGACGGAAATAATACTATTCAGATAAATATTCATAATTTGATTCCTCCTGCCGTAAGACAGTTAACGAAAGATATTATAGCACGGCATGATTGTTTTTATTGACGCAAGACAATAAAATATTAAGCATGACAAATAACCGCATCCGCCTGGTCGCCATGGATTGTGACGGGACGCTCTTCTCAAAGCATGGAAGAATCTCCGACTATGGCGCAAATGTGCTGAAACAGCTGAAAGAGCGCGGCATCCTGGTCGTGATCTGCACGGGCAGACCGCTCTATTCCATCCAGAGGGCACTGTCTTGTGAGCTCTATGATTATGCCGTGCTGAACAACGGCATGCAGAGTGCCACAAGCGATGGACAGATCATCGATGAGAAGCGAAAGCTTTCGCCCGCAGAGATCAGAGAACTCACGCATTGCTGTGAGCGTTTCAATGTGATGATGTCCGTTTCATACAATGATGATTTTCATCATTTCACTTCAAAGAGGCATCATCTTTATATCTCCTCTGTTCAGAAACTGAAAAACGTGGCCAGAAAGATGCTTGGCCGCCGTCTCTGGTCGGATGACATGCATTCGGATTATGAAAAGCTGACCGCTTATAAAATTGACAAGATCTGCTTCTCCGGCACAAATGCGGTATTGCGCAGACTCGCGCAGAGTCTTGACCATGAGAAGTATTCGATCCTGTTTGTCTCTTCCTCATGGCTGGAAATCATGCCTTATGGCGTTTCCAAGGGTGCTGCCCTTTTGAAAATCATGGAACTTGAAAACATCGCGAAGGAAGAATGCGCGGCATTCGGCGATGGTGAAAATGATCTTTCCATGCTTGAAGATGCGGGCTGTCCGGTTGCCATGAAGAACGCGATGCCCGCCCTGAAAGCGGCCGCAGCCTATGTCACGGAAGAACATTGCGTCAATGACGGATGTGCGAAATGGATTGACGCTCACATTTTGCAAAATCATGGCTAAACAGCCGTATTTGGCTGTAAAATAATACATACAGGAGGGGGCCTATGAAACCGGATGATTTTCTGCCATATCTCACAAAATTCATATCGGTCAGAATGGATGACGGTACAACCGATGCCGGATACATTGCCAATCCGTCCGATTTCAAAGACTACCCTGACGAGCATATGAAGCTCAGGCTGATCAACGGACTGCTCTATTCGGATATTGATATCAGCCGGATCCGTTCCATTCAGCAGGTGCAGCGGGAGGACACAACCAAGATTCCGATTGTCGGATTTGATGATGAGCCCTTCTCCACCCGTCCTTCCAATGAACGCACGGAAGAGCTCAGCCTTGAGGATCAGCTCGATGCGCTGGTTGACGGCAATCTCTTCGACTTCCCTGATCTCAATGATCTATTGGATCATAAATGAACCGCAGACAATGCGGTTTTTTCATTTAAAAAATCCGAAGGTTCGGATTTTTTATATTATCCGAACCTTTGATAAATCCGAACCTTTTTTCATATTCGGCTTAAACACTGGGTTT
>CACWLH010000073.1 GCA_902761625.1 uncultured Erysipelotrichaceae bacterium | reverse complement strand
TTACAGAACAGGAAGGGAAGATAAAAGAGAACCTGCTGCAATCCTTCTTTTAGGAGTATCTCTCTGGGTTCTCGGGCTTTTGGTCTGTATAAGATATCTGTCCCGAGGACCTGTAAGTGTTGGCAAAATGTGCCTCCCCCTGTCCCTGTGCTGCATTGGGAGCGCTTTCGGTTTCATCGGACTGGGCAAACTGATCCGAGGGAATCATCAATTGATGGTCAAGGATGGTGTCTGACTCATCGAGATTGAAGTAGGCATGATTGGTATAGGAGAACAATGTGTCCGCATCACTGGTTCCCTCGGCCTTGATGGAAACGCCGTCCTCCAGCAATGTATAAGTGATTTTCACTTCCAGGTTGCCGGGATAGTTTTCCTCTCCGTCGGGGGAAAGTCTTGTGAAGATGACGCTGTTGCCTTCTTCTTTGCCTTCAAAGAGTTTACGGTCAAAGCCGAACTCGCCGCCATGATGGCTGTTGCCGTTGTTGTTGATAAACAGATGATATTCTTTTCCGTTCAATGTGAAGCGGCCTTTGGCTGTGCGGTTTGCGGTGCGTCCGATGGAGGCGCCGAAGCATGTGCCCCGGGTATCCACATAACCCTGCACCGTGTCAAATCCCTGCACAACGTCAATGCCGGTCTGCTTGTCTTTCAGGCTGACCAGAGCAGCGCCGAAATCGGTCACCTGAACAATTGTCCTTTCATTTTCCAAAGTCCATAAATGGGCTTCGCCGAGGCCTTCTGCCATACCGAATGATTGTTTCATGTTGTTTCTCCTTATTACAATATATATTCTCTGAAGATTTTTTCAAATCCGCCCTGATCAATATTGTCAGTAATGATACCGGCAGCCTGTTTCACCGATTTCGGCGCATTGCCCATGGCAACCGAGACAGCGCATGCCTCAAAGAGTTCCACATCATTGGGACCGTCGCCGATCGCCATTGTCTCCGCCTGATCAATGCCATAATGCGCACAAGCCGCAAGCACACCGCGTTTTTTGCCGCATACCGCGGACATGACATCCGCCGCCAGATCATTCCAGCGGGTGTATTTGATATGTTTCATCTGTGCGGCGATCTCTTTCCAGATCTTTTCACTCACCCACGGGATGATCATATAGGTGTCATTGTGCAAAGCGCGCGCAGGGTCCGCAATTTCCGGATAAGGCGTATGGATGGCATCAAGATGTCTTTCCACCTCCTCATCCTTCATATTGATATACATGAGCTCCTTTTCCATGAACTGACACGGAAAGGGATGTTTTTCCATACAGCAAAGCAGCTGTTTCAGATCATCGCTTTCCAGCGGATCCGACCAGAAGACCCCTTTTTCATCCAGACACAACGCCCCGTTCAGTGTGATCCAGCCATCCAGCTCAATATCAATGCCCAGCTGTGCGATCTCGCCCATGTGGCGGCCGGTCGCCGCGATCACCTTGATGCCATTATGGCGGGCCTGCTCAATGACCTGACGCGAAGCCGGCGGGATCGATGAAGTCGTATGAGAGTAAAGGGTTCCGTCGATATCAATGAAAACGGCTTTGATGTTCGGATTCATGTGTCATCCTCTTTCCATTCTATTTTCCAACATTCTGAACGGTTTGTGAATAAGTGCGATCTTAATTTGACCTTTAGTCAGATAATGCTATTTTATATAGTAGCGGAGGAAAAGATGCGGCTGTTTCAGAAAAAAGAAAAACAACAGGAAACACCAGGCGTGCTCATGGAAGAAGAAACGCACATGACACAGACAGAGCCGGAACAGACCGAAAAAGGATCCGGATACATCGTCATCCCGATTCTGCTGGAGTTTGTGCTCGGTGCTTTTGTGTGGATCCAGGCTCCCGGAGCGGCGTTCAATTATCTCTGCTGTCTGGTGGTGATGCTGCTGATGACGGCATTTATCGGCACCTATGTCTACAACCGGGACGGCGATATGAAACTGTTCGCAGCCATTGCCTCTCTGAGTGCGATCGGCATTGCATTGCAGCTGGTCATCGATGAGGTATATCAGACGTTCACCGTGTTCAGTCCGCTGAAAAGTGCAGCGGCGGTTGTCAT
This sequence comes from uncultured Erysipelotrichaceae bacterium, assembly GCA_902761625.1. Classification (GTDB taxonomy): domain Bacteria; phylum Bacillota_I; class Bacilli_A; order Erysipelotrichales; family Erysipelotrichaceae; genus Bulleidia. Next base: position 8,603 of record CACWLH010000073.1, on the reverse strand, counting down.
CGCCGTTGTGTTTGTTCTTCTGTATGATCTTCTGCGCAGACTGCTCAACCATTCGTTTTCCATCTATTTCATGCTCGTCTTCTCAGCTGCCATCTATCTGACCCTCTATTTTGCCGGCTATGATCCCAACGGAATGGGCACCAGCGCCTGGGTGCAGATCGGCGGTATGACCGTGCAGCTGACGGATTTCACCAAGATCGCGGCCGTGATGTTTTACAGTTCACTGTTTTCATCAAAGGAAAACCGCTCTGAATCCTCCATCCTGATTCTTTCAACAATCTTCTTTGTGATCAATCTGGCGGGATCGGTGGCCATTCATGAGCTGGGCAGCTTCTTCATCCTTTATTTCCTGCACATTTCCGTTCTATATATATTTATGGAGAAGAGCAATCAAAAGCGCAATTACCTGCTGATTCTGGCGGGAGTGACACTGGCGGCGCTGGGCACATGCTTTGTGCTTTACAGATATCTCAGACCGATCGCGGAAGCAGGCGGTCTCAACAGCTTCACATCCGTTCTCTGGCCGATCGTGCGCAAGGTATATCTGCGTTTCTCGGTCACTGCAAATATCTATTCCGATCCATATGGAGCAGGCTATCAGCTGCTTCAGGGCAAAAAGGCGCTCTGGATTGGAGGCCTGTTCGGCAACCGCGTGAATTTCAATGCGATTCCGGTCGTGGAAAGCGATATGGCCTTTATCGCCCTGATCAACAGCTTCGGCATGCTCATGGGCTTTCTGGCTGTCCTGTTCTTTGCGCGGATCATGCGCTCCGGCTCAAAACTGTCCATTCATCTGCTGGAAACTTCCAGAGCGGATGCGGTGGTTGTATATGGACTGACGGTATTGCTGTTTGCACAGGCTATGCTGGTCATCCTCGGATCATGCAATATCATTCCGCTGGCCGGACTGCCCATTCCCTTTTTAAGCAGAGGCGGCACTTATCAGGCAATTGTGTTCAGCTTCTGCGGACTGCTGCTTCATATGAGTGAATATCAGGGAAACCGCTATGAGGGAGGTGATGAGGATGAGTCTGAAACCGTCTGATTCCATTGCCTCAAAAAGAATCCGGCTGCTTGAAATCCTCGCATTGAGCGGATGTCTTCTGTTTGCAGCTGTCTTCTCTTACAAATATCTGATCATGCCCGCTGTTTCCCCGGAACACAAAGCCACGAAAAACTCAGTCACCATGCAGGCGGTCGAAGGATATATGATCGAGGGAAGCTACCTCGACCGCAACGGTTCATTGATCATGGGCGGCTCAGCACCGGGTGAAGCGGCTTCAGCTGCCTATCCGATGAATTACAGCTATGCATGGCTGCTTGGATATTATTCGGTCAGCGGAACAAGTGAAAACCGCTTTGCCTTAAGAGGCAATCTGTACGATTACACAATGTTCACGCTGGATGATCATAACACCGGCGCCACCGTGCGCCTGACAACTGAAAACGGATTGCAGAACTTTGCATACAGCTCCATCCTTGCCGGCATGGAGGGAAGCGTGATTGTCATTGACAATGACACCGGCGCCATTCTCTGTCTGGCTTCGCAGAGCACGATTGATTATGATGTCAATGATCCCAATACCCTTCTCTTAAGCGATGTGGAGGGATCACAATACAGACGCGGCACCTTTGAAAACGATCCGCCGGGCAGCACATTCAAGATCATCACCGCTGCCGCCGCATTGCAGATGCAGGAAGAGGAAGGACTGGATGACAGCTTCTTCAATTACAATGACACCGGCATCTATGTTGCCGAAGGAGACGGATTTGAAATCACCAACTGGGGCAATTATGCCTATGGCGAGATCAATCTGGAAACCGCTCTGAACAATTCGGTCAACTGTTATTTCGCAAATCTGGGCAATCTGGTCGGAAAGGAGCGGATCGCGCAGATGGCGGAAAACTTCCTGATCGGCCAGGAAATCAAAATCCCGTGGCTCGGCACCATTCATTCGGAACTTGATTTCGGAGCCGGAACGCCGGGTGATATCGCCCAGGTCTCCTTCGGTCAGGGCAACACTGAAATCACCCCGCTGCAATTGACCATGATCGCCCAGGCGATCGCCAATGACGGGATGATGATGAATCCCTATGTGGTGGAATCGGTCAGACTCGGCCGCCTTCCCCTTTACACCCATATTCAGCACAAGCTGAACAGCTGTCTCAGCGCAAGTGTGGATGAGAAGCTGAAAGCCATCATGCACAGCACCGCAGTCGGATATGGTCTGGACGAAAACTACGGCATGGTATATGCAAAAACCGGCAGTGCGGAATGTCCGGACGGACGTGTGCACACCTATATCATGGGATTTACCGAGGATGCCTCATTCTGCATTTCAGCCAACAATTCGGATATCAGCTACAGCCTTTACAGCTATGCCCAGCAGCTGGTTTCCTATCTGAACAATCTGTACGGGCGCTAGACGGACTCTGACAAAGAAGGTCCGTCTTTTCTTATATTCAAAAACATCTGAATGTAAGCGCTGTCATTTTCGGTTTGACTGGACAAACATACTGGATGGTTTTATCATCGTTTCTTAAAGGGGGTTAATTCCTATGAGACTCGTTTATGACGTCGAAGACAAACCGCAGTTCAGACAACTTGTAGTATTTGCATTCCAGCAGGTTCTCGCCATTATGGCAGCCACCATCGCAGTTCCGATGATTGTCGGCAACGGTATGAGCACAGCCTCAGCTCTGTTCGGAGCTGGCATGGGAACCATCGTTTATACACTTTTCACACAGCGCAAGAGCCCGGTATTCCTGGGCAGCTCCTTCGCTTTCATCGGTTCCATGAGCGCAGCCTTCGCCGGTGCGGTCAGTGCCAATGCAGGTTTTGCAGGCCTGATTCTTGGCGCCCTGTTCGCCGGACTGGTCTATGTCGTGTTCGCTCTGATCATCAACCGCGTCGGTGTTGAGTGGGTCAACAAACTCATGCCGCCGGTTGTCATCGGTCCGACGGTTGCCATTATCGGTCTTTCCCTGGCAGGCAATGCGGTCGGCGATCTGCAGACTTCATCCGCTACCGGTGAAGCGACACAGTGGGCCGTTCTGTGCGGCCTGGTTGCCCTGTTTACAACCATGCTCGTAAGCACATACGGCAAAAAGTCATTCCGTCTGATTCCGTTCATCATCGGTATCCTGGCCGGCTATGTTGTTGCCCTGATCCTGACACTGATCGGCAATGCTTCAGGCAATGCAAGCATGCAGATCGTCAGCTTCGCTTCCTTTGCAGCACTGACTGAGGGCGGTGTATCCCTGAAGACATTCTTCGCCCTGCCCGACTTCACATTTGTCAAAGGACTTGCCGGTTTCTCAGAAATCGACGTCGGCTATATCGGCACCATCGCAGCTGCTTATATTCCGGTTGCCCTGGTCGTATTCGCGGAACATATCGCGGACCACAAGAACATCTCCTCCATCATCGGCAGAGATCTGCTTGAAGATCCGGGACTTGACAAGACACTGTTAGGTGACGGTATCGGTTCCATGGTCGGCGCCTTCTTCGGCGGCTGCCCCAACACCACTTATGGTGAATCCGTTGCCTGCGTGGCAATCACAAGAAATGCATCCGTTGCGACAATTATCTGTGCAGCAATTGAATGCATCATCATCTCCTTCATCTCACCGTTTATCGCCTTCATCTCCTCCATCCCCGCATGTGTCATGGGCGGTGTATGTATGGCATTATACGGATTCATCGCTGTTTCCGGTCTCAAGATGATCCAGAGACTTGACCTGGATGTGAACAAGAACCTCTATGTTGTGTCCACCATCCTGATCTCCGGTATCGGCGGACTGTCACTGACATTCGGAAGAATCACCATCACTTCCGTTGCCTGCTCTCTGATTCTCGGAATCATCGTCAACAACCTGCTGAAGAAAGATCCGAACCGTCTTCCCGAGCATTACAGCGATTGAACGAAATAAACGATCTGCAATCGTTGCGGATGTATTGGAACCTATTGAATAACTCACGGAATCGTTATTACGCGAATCAAATTGAACTGTAAACATGTATGGGGTGACCGCTGCGGTCACCCCTTTTCCATAGGAAACCCTGATAAGATGCACATATTTAAAAGCAGCCATATCAGCTGGCCTGGACTTTTGATGACCAGGTGCTGATATGGCTTTTTGTGATCTGTTTCAGAGTATAAGAACCTTCAGGCAGTTCATAACTCTCATTATTGGATTTTTTTGACATCATCCATATTGCTCTCTGACACAATATAATGAGGCCTGTGTTTTGTTTCGATATATATTTTTGCAATATACTGTCCGATAATTCCTAAACAGAATAATTGCAATCCGCCAATAAAAATGATGACGCACATTGTAGAAGCCCAGCCTGCAACTGGATCTCCAAAGATTAATTTTCTTATGATGATGAATGACAGCATGACAAATGAAACCAGTGTCATTGCAATGCCAAACCATGAGGCAATACTTAACGGTGCCTGGGAGAAGCTGATAATGCCATCCAATGCATATTTAAACAGCTTCCAGAAACTCCATTTTGTTTTCCCGGCCACACGTTCAACATTTTCGTACGGCAGCCAATATGTTTTAAAGCCGATCCATCCGAAAATTCCTTTGGAAAACCTGTTATACTCTCCCATACTGACAATTGCATCGACCATTTCTTTCTTCATGAGACGATAATCTCTGGCGCCGTCCATAATATCAGCATCAGATATTCTGTTTATGAGAATATAAAACTTCTTTGCAAACCAGCTTCTGATCGGAGGTTCTCCGGTCCTATCAGATCTTCTTGTTGCGACACTGTCATATTTTCCTTCATTCAATATATTGATCATCTCGGGCAGTAATTCGGGAGGATCCTGCAAATCCGCATCCATTATAGCCACATAATCCCCTGTTGCATGACAGAAGCCCGCATACATCGCAGACTCTTTTCCGAAATTTCTGGAAAAAGATAAATACTTTACATGCGGATCTTTTGCACTTAATTCTTTCAGGATTTCCAAAGTTCTGTCACCGGACCCGTCATTAATGAATATTAATTCATAATCATAAGGCAACGATTTAAATACTTCACCGGCTGCCTGATAGAATAAAGGCAATGATTCCTCTTCGTTATACGATGGAACGACAATTGATATTTTCATTTCTGCACTCTTTCTTTATTACCCGGCAGTGTCAAACACCGTCATTTTACCGGTTATCGACCTGCTTTTTTATCTTCGAATAGCTTCAAACTGTTCAAATCCTTGTTACTCCGTCTCAGTATAAAGGCGGCAGTTCTGTTCTGCACAGAATCGCCAAGCCCATAAAAAGGAGAACTATCTCCTGTGGAATATATCACAGATCCGCGAGGCAATACAGTCTCTTTCGGCTCGTCTTTAAATTCAGGACGACTATTATCTTATAAATTCCTGTAAGATCTGCCATGTGCATTCTTCATTTTCTCAGACACGATTACGCTCAAGGATATCAGCCTCCAGTCATTCTTGATGAAGCCGGCGAACATGACCTGATGACGGACAGGCACAGTCCTCAGATGTCATTCAGAAGAAGATGTCTTCATCAAGCTTTCTTTTCGTCAGCAGTGCTCTTTGAATTCTGAGTTTTCAGCGAATCATATCGCTGACAGTGTTTTCTTTCCATAAACACCATACCCACTCTTTGAACAAGTCTCACGCTTCTCAGCTCTCATCAGCAATTGACACTATCCGTCATTTTCTTGATTATCATAACATTGATTTCATTTCAGAAAATGATATTATATAGCCGCAAACCCGAAGACGGAGAATGAGGATACAGGAAATCTCAAAGAGAGCCTGCGATGGTGAGAATCAGGCAGACGGAATGTATTCTGACAAGAACTCCCGAGAGTATCGTAAGCCGGCGTTAACGGCATCAATGAGGCAGCACACCGTGCTGTGAATTAGGGTGGTACCACGAACAAGCTCTCGTCCCTATGGTCGGGAGCTTTTATTATTAAGGAGGAGATCAGATGAATCCGTTATTTGAACAGCTCAAAGCCGCAATTGAGCAGAAAAGCGAAGTATTAAGCGAAAACCTGAAAGAAGAGGATCTTGTACAGTTCAATGCCCTTCTCGACAGACTTGCCGAAACTGCAGCTGAAAAGGCCGAAGATATCGCGGCCGACATTCCCGAGGAAAAGAAAGAAGAAATCAGAGAAAAGGTAAAAGACGCCGCCAAAGCAAAAATGAATGACCAGGAGGTCGTCAGAAGACAGAAGATGCAGGCGCTCGCCGATCAGGGCATCGACCCGTTCGGTCAGGCCTTTGCCGTGAAGGATCATGCGCAGGATCTGCGTGATGCCTATGGTGAGAAGACATCCGAGGAACTCGAGGCAAATCCTGTCGAAACAGCCATTGCCGGCCGTATCATTTCCAAGAGAAGAATGGGAAAGATCGGCTTCATGCACATCCTTGACAAGACCGGAAGAATCCAGGTTGTCGTCAAGAAACAGGTTGTCGGCGATGAGGTTTATGAACTCTTCAAGGCAAGCGACCTCGGCGATATCATCGGTATCAGAGGCAATGTTATCAAGACAAATGCCGGTGAGCTTTCCGTCGAAGTCCATGAATACACACACCTGACCAAGGCGCTCAGACCCCTTCCCGAAAAGTTCCACGGTCTGACCGACAAGGAAGAAAGATACAGAAGAAGATATGTTGACCTGATCATGAATGACGATTCCAGAAAAGTCGCATTCTTAAGACCGGCGATCATCTCCTGCATCCGCAATTACATGGCAACCCAAGGATTCACGGAAGTGGAGACACCGATTCTTTCCAGCCTGCTCACAGGTGCGAGCGCACGTCCCTTTGTGACTCATCACAATACCCAGAACATTAACATGTATCTGCGCATTGCCCTTGAACTGCCGCTCAAGCGTCTGCTTGTCGGCGGAATGGAGGCGGTCTATGAAATCGGCAGAGTCTTCAGAAACGAAGGCATGGACCTCAACCACAATCCTGAATTCACTCTGATGGAAGCCTATCTCGCCTACTCCAACCTGGAAGGCATGATGAACCTGACCGAAGGCATGTACAAGACCATCGCAAAGGATGTCATCGGCAAGATGGAATATCAGTACAACGGCTATACCATCAACCTTGACGGCGAATGGGCAAGAGTTTCCATGACTGATGCCATCAAGGAAAAGACCGGCATTGACTTCAGAGCGATCAATGATCTGGATGAATGCCTGAAACTGGCTCAAGAGCACCAGATTGAACTGGAACCGCATGAAAGACAGTACGGTCATATCATCAACAAGTTCTTCGAGAAGTATGTTGAAGAGACACTGATCCAGCCGACCTTCCTCTATGGCCATCCGCTGGAGATCTCCCCTCTCACAAAGAAGAATCCGGATGATCCCCGCTTCGTTGACAGATTTGAACTGTTCATCGGCGGAACCGAATTCGCCAATGCCTATACAGAGCTCAACAACCCGATCGATCAGCTGGAAAGATTCGAGGAGCAGCTGAAAGAAAAAGACCTCGGCAATGACGAGGCCAACGACATCGATATGGACTTCATTGAGGCACTTGAATATGGCATGCCGCCGGCAGGCGGAATCGGCTATGGCATCGACAGACTGTGTATGTTATTCACTGAACAGACATCCATCCGCGATGTCCTTCTGTTCCCGACAATGAAGCAGCGCGGAGAGTAAATCCCAGAAAAACCATTGGAAAATGGTCAAAATAAAGGGATTTGACGGGTTATGACGGGTTATATAAGCGGAATTTTGTACAATCCGCAAGGCGATTTACCCCCGCTTACCCCCAACTTACCCCCAAATCATGAAGATTTATTACGTTCACTGAAGACTTACGGAACGAATATAAGCAACAAGAGCTCCTGAAACATCGGGAGCTTTTCTCTTACTACAGTACATACCGCAGACGGGTACCGAAGGTAACCTGCAGGCAGTATAATATATCCAAGGAGGTGTCTCATGAACGGGAAATACCAGCCGGGACAACAAGTGTTCTTAACAGGCAGCAGAGCAGATCTCATCAGAGAGGCAACCGTTCTGAAGTACACCGGAGGATTCTATACGATCCGCTTCAATAACGGCGGTGGTGTCAAAGTAAGAGAGTCCAGGATCTACCCTTCCCGAGAAGAAGCGGAAGCAGCGATACTGAACAGAAAGAGATAAACAGATTGGAGATTGCTTTATGAAGAACATAGTATTTGTCATCAAATCTAAGAATCAGACATCACTGCCTGAAACAGAAATCACAGGATTTTCGGTTCTTGAGTACAGTAATAAATCAAAAGTCATTGCGGCATTAATCGTAATGGTGCCATGTTTGTTCAATTTTCTGACAATGATGAAGGCTCCTAAATATCCTATGGTTCAAATGGTTTTAATGGATCTGATCGGTCTTGCCTTACTATTTTTGATTTTCTTGTTACACGAAATACTTCATTGTCAGGGATATTCCGCTGAAGAAACAAAATATATTGTTCGTTCTGGATTCTTAATGAACACATACTGTACCGAGAAGCTCAAAAGAGACAAGATGATATGGGTTGGTTTGTTGCCGAATATCTGCATCACATTACCCGTTGCAATTATTAGTTTCTTTCTT
>CACWLH010000072.1 GCA_902761625.1 uncultured Erysipelotrichaceae bacterium | reverse complement strand
GCTCATAATGTGTTTTTCTTTTTTTTTTCACACACATTTTAGCAAATTGATGAATGATGTGACTATATATCATGCAAGAAAAACCGCACATCGCATGGATGTACGGTCTGTTTCAGTATTCGGATGCTCTTGCCGAAAGAAGCTGTTTCATTTCTTCAAGCTCTTGCGCATCGAAATCCTTGACGCCGGAAGCGTTTAAATGTCCGCCGCCCCCGAATTTCGCCGCAATGTCATTGACAGGCGCATGTTTGGAACGAAGGCTTCCTTCGTACTTTCCTTCCTCACTCTGGGATTCATTGAACATTGCCCAGATTTTGAAATCACGCACATGGCCGATCTCATCGATATGTCCGCGTGCTTCACTGCCGCTCATATTGAATCTTTCCAGATCCTCTCTGGTAAACATCAGCCAGGCAAAGCCGGAAGCTTCCATTTTCACTCTGGAGCGGATCGCTGCCGCAAGCTCGAATTCCTTCATGGAAAGGTCAAACAATTCACGGTTCAGCGCCGGAATGTCAATTTCATGATCGGCGAGAAACGATGCGGCTTTGAGTGTATCCGCGGTGGTATTGGAAGTCGAAAAACGCAATGTGTCAGTCAGCAGTCCTTTGTATAAATACTCTGCGGTCTGTTTCGACACAATTCTGCTTTCCGATTCAAACCAGCGGGCAAGAATCTCACATGCCGCAGCCGCTTTGGGATCGGTGAGATTAAGCGCACCATACGGATCGGTTTCCGGATGATGATCAACCTTGATGATCCGCTTCGCTTTCAGAAAGCGCTGATCGTCCGCCCTTACGCTTGTTGCGGTATCCACAACAACGGCAAGGCTTGCGGCAATGATTTCATCGGTGCATGCATCGCTTTGCGGCCAGATGCCCTGGGAAGTTTTTTCTTTACCAAGCGCATATACGGCTTTGTACGGCCAGTTGTCTTTGATCCAGCTCTTTAAGCCGAATTGTGAGCCAAGCGCATCACAGTCCGGACGCACATGGCGCACAATCACAATCGATTCAGCTTCTTCAATCTCTTTGCTCAGAAGGCTTAAATCAATCATAAGCCGAGCAGTCTGACTGTATCGCGGGCGATGACCAGTTCCTCATTGGTCGGAATGACATAAACCGCGATCTTTGAATCAGGCTTGGAGATCAGGCATTCCTTGCCATGGATCTGCTTGTTGAGTTCATAGTCGATGGATACGCCCATACCCTCTTCAAGCTTCTTCAGAACTCTCTCACGCATGTGAGCGTCATTTTCACCAAGACCTGCAGTGAAGACGATCGCATCAACATGACCCAGCTGCATATAGTATCCGCCGAGAACGTTGATGACTCTGTTTGTATACAGATCAACTGTCAGGATTGCTCTTTCATTGCCTTCATCATAAGCAGCCTGGATGTCACGAGCATCGGAGCTGATGCCGGAAACACCGAGCATACCGGAACGCTTGTTCAGGAATGTGTCCATTTCATCAGGTGTGCATTCAAGCTTCTTCATCATATAGAAGACAACGGTCGGGTCGATATCACCGGAACGTGTGCCCATCATGATGCCGCCGAGCGGTGTCAGACCCATGGAAGTATTGATGCACTTGCCGCCTTTGATTGCGGTGATGGAAGCGCCGTTGCCGAGGTGGCATGTGATCATGTTCATGTCCTCAACAGGTCTGCCCATGATTTCAGCTGTACGTCTGTTGACATACCAGTGGCTGGTGCCATGTGCGCCATAACGGCGGATCTTGTACTGTGTATACCAGTCATACGGTACCGGGAAGAGATAGGATTCCGGTCCCATTGTCTGATGGAATGCTGTATCGAATACAAATACATGTCCGATCTGCGGCAGAGCTTCCTTGAATGCTCTGTAGCATACCAGGTGAGCCGGGTTGTGCAGCGGAGCGAGTTCGCATAACTCGTCAACCTTGTTGACAACATCCTCATCAACGACAACGCTCTCGGAGAAGTATGCGCCGCCCTGGACGATTCTGTGGCCTGCACCTTTGATTTCGTTGAGATCCTTGACGATACCGAGGTCTGTGAGACTCTTCAGAAGAAGTCTGACTGCTGCCTTGTGATCGGGCAGAGGCAGATTTGTGACATGCTTTTCACCGTTGTACTTGATGGTGAAGGCACCCATTTCCTGGCCTATACGCTCGGCCTGTCCGCTGGTCAGCACTTCTTCGGAAGGCATGTCGAACAGCTGGAACTTCAGTGATGATGAACCGGAATTGACCGCAATAACTTTGCTCATTTTTTCCTCCTTATTCGGTTTCAGTTTCAATACACTTATCAAGCAGATCTGAGATTGACTCATTTCCCTGCATTCTGATCTTTTCATACAGCCGCATCCGTTTCTGATAAGACGAGAAACAGTGAAGCTTTTCCTCATATGCCGCAAGTTCACGGTCGCATCGCTTGACTGTGTCATGGATGGCGCTTCTGGAAACGCCTTCCATCTCAGCAATTTCGGTGAGTGAATAATCCTCGCGGTAGTAATAATCGCAGATGGCTCTTTGCTTTTCCGTCAGCAAAGCTCCGTAAAAATCCAGAAGATTGTTGGCTTCAATCTTATCCATTCTCAAGACCTTCTGAAATGGAATACAGATATGAATCCAGATTGAACGGTCTCAGATCGTCCGGCTGTTCGCCAAGACCGATAAACAGCACCGGCACATGGAGCTTGTGCTTGATCGCAAGCACGATGCCGCCTTTGGCTGTACCGTCCATCTTGGTCAGGATGATGCCGGAAAGCTTGGTGGATTCGGCGAAGACCTGCGCCTGCGACAGACCGTTCTGACCGGTGGTCGCATCCAGGACAAGCCATACATCATGAGGAGCTCCCTCAATCTCACGGGCGGAGACACGGTTCATTTTGGAAAGCTCATTCATCAGATTGACCTTGTTCTGAAGACGTCCTGCTGTATCGCATAACAGAATGTCGATGTTGTTTTCTTTTGCATAGCGGCATCCATCCACAATGGCAGCACTGGGATCGCCGTTTTCACGTCCTTTGATGCAGTGGACACCAAGTCTTTCACCCCATCTGGCCAGCTGGTCAATCGCGCCGGCGCGGAATGTGTCAGCCGCCACAAAGGCAACCGTCTTCCCCTGCTTCATATACATCTGCGCAAGTTTGGCAGCGCTGGTTGTCTTGCCGCTGCCGTTGACACCTTCGAGCAGAATCACAGTCGGTCCGTTGTCATTGTAGACAATCGGTGTGTCTTCATATTCATTGTATACTTCCTGCATGATTTCAATCAGGAAATTCATTGCCCAATGGAATGTCAGGCCCGGGAAGTCAGTGCATTTCTCTTTCAGACGATCGCAGATGAGATCGGCAGTTTCAATGCCCACATCGCTTTCCAGCAGAATGATTGTCAGCTGTTCCAGAAAATCATCATCGACGCCCTTGAATTCATAGCGCATCTCATTGAGCTGATCGCCGAATGTCTGCTTGGCTTTTTTGAAACCGGAAAGATATACCGCTTTTTCTTCTTCCTTCTGACCGAAGAATCTGTCTTTCAATTTGCTGAGAAAACTCATGATACAGCCTCCAGTACCGCGGGTTCAGCCATGTCGATGGCCTCACGGAGTTCAACTTTCAGCATCTGGCTGACGCCCTGATGCTGCATGGTGACACCGAAGAGCACATCGGTGTTTTCCATTGTGCCCGGACGGTGGGTAACGACGATAAACTGTGTTCTGTCTGTATAATTGTGCAGATACTGTGCAAATCTTTCAACGTTGCCCGGATCAAGGGCTGCCTCAACCTCATCAAGAATGACGAGCGGAACCGGCTTGACCTTGAGGATTGCAAACAGCACGCAAAGTGCGATCAGACTCTTCTCGCCGCCGGAGAACAGCTTGTTGTTCTGAACCGCTTTTCCGGGAGGCTGGGCATCGATGTCAATACCGGTGTTGAGCAGATCGCTGGGATCTTCCAGAATCAATGTCGCCTTGCCTCCGCCGTAAAGTGAACGGAAGATATCATTGAATTCGGCATTGATCTTGTCAAACATCTCCTTGAACTGCGTCTTCATCTTGCCGTCAAGCTCATCGATCACGCCGAGAATCTTGTCACGGGATTCGGTCAGTTCCTGAATCTGCGACTTGAGTGTTTCATAACGCTCATTGACCTCGTTGTATTCCTCCGGCGCATTCATATTGATGTTGCCGAGTCTTTCAATGTCCGCACGCAGCGATGCGACTTCCTCTTTCGCATTTTCAACAATTTCACCGCTCATGTTGGAACGGGCAAATTCATAGGTCAGCTTGTATTCGCTGGTCAGTCTCTGCAGATTGTTCTCCATGCGTGTTTCGAGTCTGGACTGATCGATTTTAATCGCATTGGCGCTTGCGTCGGCAGTGGCGAGATCCTTGCGGATCTGGGAAAGCTGGGCTTCCTTGCGCTCGTTGTCCTGGGCCTGGGAAGCTCTTTGCTCACGCTTGGTGCGGATCGATGTGGTGATTTCATCACGGCGGCTATAGAGGCCGTTGAGCTTGATGACAAGCTCATCCGCATGTGCATCCGTCTCATCAACGTCCGCATCCGTCTTCAGCAATGAATAATCATTGCGCAGTTTTTCATATTTGGCTTTCTTTGCCTCGACAACCGGTTCAAGCGCGGCTGCCGCGATCGTTCTTTCCTGTCTGCCTCTGGCGATGATCTCCCTGTCGCTGTTGGCGGAATCAAGCGCCTTTCTGGCCATGGCCGCCTTCGCCTTCTGGGAATCGATTTTTCTTTCGATATCCTGCGCCTCTTTGCGCATGGTCACAATATTGGTGTCATGACGGGTTTTTCCGCCGGTCATGGAACCGCCTCTGTGAATGACCTCACCGTTGAGGGTGACGATCTTATACATGCGCTTGGTCAAAGCGGAAAGCTCATTGCCGGTTTCCATTGTGTCCACAACAAGCACATTGCCAAGCAGTCCCTGTGCGACAATGTCAAATTTCGGATCATTGTGCACGAACTCGCTGGCCGCGCCAAGGAATCCTTTTGTATTGTCGCAGATGATTCTGATATCTTTTGCAACATAGCGTGACTGCACAACATTCAGCGGCAGAAAGGTCGCTCTTCCTGACTGGTTGCGGTTGAGGAAGCGGATCGCTTCACGGGCAGCCTGCTCATCGCTTGTGATGATGTTGTTCATCGCGCCCCCAAGCGCTGTCGCAACGGCCTCTTCATAGCCGTTTTCAACTTCGAACACCTGGCCGACCACACCGAGAATGCCATGGAGCGCATTGCGGCTTTCCATGATGGCACGCACCCCCTGCTGGTTGTTGAAGGGAGAACGGATCAGCTGATCGAGCACGTTCTTTCTGTTTTCCAGACTGCGCAAAAGAGCGCTTTCCCTTTCCAGGGCCGCAGTGGAATCAATGATTCTCTGGGCGGAACCGGAAAGCTTTTCCGAAAACAGCTTGATCTCCGTGTTGAGACCATCCAGACGGTTCTGTCTGTCCTCATATTCCAGTCTTGCCGTTTCGAGCAGTTCGCGCAGCTCCTTTGCCTTCTGTTTGGCATCGCCGGTCTGCACGATGTATTTGCGTCTTTCATCCAGTTCGGTCTTGCGCGCTTCCAGAGCCGCCACATCGTTGTAATTGGTTAGCAGTTCATCCTGCAGCACGGCAATCTCATGATCGAGGGTCTGGACATTCTTTCTGCCTTCCTGAATCTTCAGCTCACTGACCTGAATGTTCGTGGAATACATCGCGCTTCTTGCCTCGATGTCAAACAGCGTCTTTTTCGCGGATTCAATCTCCTCATTGATCTGATCGATTTCCGATACCAGAACATTGATTTCGATCTCTTCCAGACGCTTTTTCTTTTCGCGGTAGATTTCCGCCTTGCGGGCCTGGCGCTTCAAAGGAGAAACCTGCTTTTCAAGCTCATTGAGCACATCGGTCAGTCTTTGCAGATTGTCGGTAGTTCTCTGCAGTTTTGAGATGGACTCGATCTTTCTCTTCTTGAATTTGGCAACCCCGGCAGCCTCTTCGAAAATACCGCGTCTTTCATAAGGCTTGGCTTCGGCAAAGGTCAGAACGTTGCCCTGGGAAATGATGCTCAGCGAATCACGGCCAAGACCTGTGTCAAGGAACAGGTCGATGACATCCTTGAGACGCACATTGCGCCGGTTGATCAGATATTCCGCATCGCCTGAATCACGGTAAAGCCTTCTGGTGACCTCGAGCTCTTCCCTTTCATCATTCAGTACTTTTGATGTGTTATCAAATACAAGGGTGACCTCTGCCATATTGACCTTGCGGCGGTCGGCGCTGCCGGCAAAGATGACATCATTCATCTTGTCTCCGCGCATGCTGCGGGCACTCTGTTCGCCAAGCACCCATCTGACCGCATCGGTGATATTCGATTTTCCGCATCCGTTGGGACCGACAATTCCGGTCAGCGGATGTTCAAATGAAATAATCGTCTTATCGGCAAAGGACTTGAATCCCTGCATTTCAATCCTTTTCAGAAACATGAAAACTCCTTGGGATAACCCGAGATATTATAGCAAAATAAGGGCTGTTAATAAAGGAAAAGCGGCTTTCGCCGCTTTGTGCTGAATTGTTGAAATAATTACTTCTTTTCACTCAGGAGTTCGACAATCTTTTCCAGAGCAACCAGCTCATCACTCTTGGCGGGAGCAGGTGCCGGTTCAGCAGGCTTCTCAGTCAGACTCTTGGCCTTGTTGACAGCCTTGACCATCACAAAGAGCACGAATGCCATGAGGATGAAGTTGATCACAGCGGAGATGAATGCGCCGATGCCGAGGTCAACAGAACCCATGTGGATGACGACCTGTGAGAAATCTGTTTGGAAAGCAAGGCCGATGATCGGATTGATAATGTTGTCAATGAATGCAGTGATGATTGCTCCGAATGCGCCGCCGATGATGACACCGACAGCCATGTCCATGACGTTGCCTTTGAGGGCAAACTGCTTAAATTCTTGCATGAAATTCTTCATAAGCTTCTTCTATTATCTCCTTATATTTTTCGGGCGTATCATCCATGATGATCACACTGCCGCGGCAATATGGATTGTCAGAGACATACGGTGCATGTTCATGGATCTCCGTCCTGATTCCATTATATGTCACCTTGAAAAGATTTCCATGAAAATCTCGGATTTTGCTTACATTGTCATTAAGAAAACGGTCTTTGATATACATGAGCACACGTCTTCCATAGACAAGACGATACAGCGGCGGCACAAATCCATAACGCTTTTCAAAGGCAATGATCAGATCATGAATCTGGGAATTGTTCATTTCCGACGACACAATCACGCCTTTGATACCCGGTCTTGAAAGCAGCCAGGCAGCCGCATAGCTGTTGGCGGCGTTCAGATTCATTCCGGCAATGCAGTCATCAACTTCCATATCGAAATCACCGGCCTGCGAAACAGACATATGTTTCAGGATGGTCTTTTCGTTCTGCAGCGGCTGAACAGGATCACTCTGCCTGATCACTTCGGTTTCCGGCTGATCGCTGATATAATCCGAATCTGTCATATTCAGCAGGATAATCCGGCTGTCCCAGGCCTGCGGCTGCTGCAGTGAGAAAGTATATGGTTTTGCTTCAGTCCTTTGCGGATGCATGATGGCTCTTTGCTCACAAAGCAGATCAAATACATTTCTTCTCGTTTCATTCATCACGCTCACAGGCATGAACACTTTTCCGGCTTCGCCATCAATGTTGCAAAGATCAAACGGATATTCTCCAGTCTTACTTAACGCATTGATGATCTTTTCCTGTGAAAGCGGCGCATTTTTGGCAGGCTGAATGATGAATTCACTCTCGCTCTGCACCTGATTGCCCCGCTGATCTTTCACGCTGAGTTTGAACGGCTGATCCGCATATGCCGAATAATGCAATGAAACCGGAACATGCCTGCCCGATTCAATCAGACGGTCGACTTCGTCGATCAGTTTTTTATCAGATGTTTTCTGCAGCTTCTGACCGGGTTTCGGCCGGGTTTCACCATGGCATTCCAGCCAGACAGAATCACCGGCTGAAGCGCTGTTGACCAGCCTGCCGTTCTTTTCGATTTTGACAGCAGTCAGACCGATATCACCGGCATCATTCAGGATTCTCAGACCGTCATTCTGATTCAGGGTATCACTCAGTTTTACTTCCACCCTGCCCTTTGCACAGCGGGTTACCGTACCGATGCTGATACCCATATGGTTGGGACGGTACCAGCTCATTCTTTGTTTCACGCTGTCGTGGAACATATGGCCGTGCGAGAAGCCGCGGTTGAACATCAGCAGCAGCTCTTTCTGCCGTTTTTCACTGACGCGGTATGTCTTTCCCTGCGCAAATGCATCGATCGCCTCACGGAAGGTTTTCACGGCCAGATAGACATACTCGGGACGCTTCATGCGGCCTTCGATCTTCAATGAAGAAACACCGGCATTCATCAATTCCGGCAGACGGTCAATGATGTTGAGATCCTTCGGGGAAAGCAGATATTCTCCCTGTCTGAAAGCATTGCCCTCCTCGTCATAATATTTCAGTCTGCAGCATTGCGCACACATGCCGCGGTTGGCTGAGCGGTTTTTTAAAGATGCGCTCATCAGACACTGTCCGGAATAGGAAATGCAGATGGCACCATAGGCAAACACTTCGATTTCCATTCCAGTCTCTACTGCTTCCCGGATCAGTTCGATGGGTGATTCTCTGGCCAGAACGACTCTTGCGGCACCCTGGCTTTGCATATAGCGGATACCGGAAAGGTTATGAATATGCATCTGGGTCGAACAGTGTACATCAAAGTCCGGATAGCATGTTCTGACATAGTGAAACAGACCATAGTCCTGGATCAGCAGAGCATCCACATCGGCATGATATAAAAAATCGACATCCTTGATTGCATTCTCGATTTCGCTTTCATACAGCATCGTATTCATCGTGACATAGATTTTCACATCACGGATATGTGCATATCTGACCGCTTCAAGCAGCTCTTCCCGGTTGAAATTGCCGGCAAATGCCCGTGCCGAAAAATTCGTCAAACCAAGATAAATCGCATCGGCACCGCCGGCAACGGCTGCCTTAAGCGCATCCATACTTCCGGCCGGAGCCAGCAATTCAGGCTTTTTCATACAGAACCTCCTTAATGATCCGGTATTCTTTCAGCAGATCATCCATTCTCATCTTTGCATTTGCGGGCGAAGTGGATGGCAATGCATAATGAGGCACATCGCAGCGGATATACCGTTTGTATAATCTTGAAGCAGTACCGCCGGTCGTGAAGACCGCACGGATCTGCGTCTTTGCAATCAGTTCATTGATCGGGTTGGGAATCACATCGCGGATGGATGAGTCGCTTGAACCGGTGATTGTACATGATTCAATCACATCCCATAAAGCGATATGATGACGCAGACAGAATTTCTTACGGTCCGTGATATCCTCCTCAAACAGCCGGGCAAGAACAGGCCAGAAGCGGTTCTGCGGATGGGCATAATAGAAACTCTGTATGCGGGAAGCAACAGAAGGAAATGAACCCAGTATGAGAATCTCACTGTCTGCATCATAAACCGGACCGAACGGGTGTGTCAGGTTTTCACGATTCATGAAGATATTCCTTGGCAAGTCCGCCTTCAGCAGTTTCCTTCAGTTCGATCGGAATCTGCATACCGGTCTGTTTCATTGTTTCAACGACCATATCAAAGGAAACCAGATGCTTGCGGATATTGCTCATATATCTGGAAAGCGTCGCCGCATCAAAGGCACGCAGAACTCCCATCGCATTGCGTTCAATGCACGGAATCATCACATAGCCCATGACCGGATCGCAGGTCAGTCCGAGATTGTGTTCCATGGCGATTTCAGCCGCATATTCAATCCGGTCGATATCAAGTCCCATCAGATAGGCAGCACTGGCTGCGGCCATGGAGACAGCCGTTCCGACTTCTGCCTGACATCCTCCGACCGCACCGGAGATGGTTGCATTGCTTTTGATGAGATTGCCGAAGACACCGCCGATCGCCAGCGCATCACAAAGACGTGAGCGGTCCATGTTGCGGTCTTTGGCGCAATAATAAACCAGTGCGCTCATGACACCGCAGGCGCCAAGCGTCGGGGCGGTGACACAGCTGTGACCGGCCGCATTTTCCTCGCCGGCCGCAAATGCATAGGCCATCAGACGCAGATCATTGTTTTCAAGCAATGATTCGGTCGACTGTTCATAAAGACGGTGAGCCGTGCGGTTCATGTGCAGTCTGCCCGGCAGCATTCCTTCGGTGCTGATACCGCGCTCGACGCAGTCAATCATCGCATCCATGATTGTATAAAGATATTCTTTCAGATCCGGTTCATGCGAATAGACATAATCCAGCAGAGAGATTCCCTCTGCATCCATCAGTTCACGGATTTCACGATAGCTCTTTTCCAGATAGACCTCATCATTCCATGGAAGCGGATATTCCTTGATCTGGATCGAACCGCCGCCGATCGAAAAAACAGTCCACTTTCTGACAAACACATGGTTCTCATCAAAGGCGGACAGATAGAAACCGTTGGGGAACGATTCATCCCAGTCCAGCGAAAAGCGCACAGTGCATTCGCCGGGCAGCGATTCCATGATAATACGGTCTGTATAATGACCTTTTCCGGTCAGAGAAAGCGAGCCGAACAGTTCCGCCTCGTAGTATGGATAAAAGGTCTTGTCGAACCTTCCGCAGGTGACGTGGTGGCACCCGTCGAGATAGCAGCTAAAGTGGATGATACGGAAAAACTGCAGCGCCTCGCGGAACGTGCGCGGCGCGTTTTCGGAGGTGCCGGAAAAATGCGCGGGCAAAACGGGTACCTCGCAGGTCAAGAAGATCGTCAACGGCGACAACTCCAAAGATAATCAGTATCAGATCGCGGTCAAGAACAGCGAGGGTCACTATTTTGACCTTAGCGGAAATGACGAAGGAACAACAGCTTCCTATATTACTTTCGCCAAGGACCAGGAGCAGACATGGACGAATCTTCCTGCAGGTACATATACTGTAGAAGAAAAGGACGCGTCTGTAACAGGTTATACCTGGACAGTGAGCGGCACAGGCAATGTGGAAGTCGCGGGCGGCCAGACAGCTACAGCTGATGTGTCTAACACATACGTTAAGCACACAGAGGCAGAGATCAAGGCTGAGAAGAACTTTACAGGACGCAACTGGAAGTCCACTGACAGCTTTGAGTTTGTTCTGAAACCTGTCGACAATGCACCTATGCCTTCTGACGCTGAGACTACAGAAGA
>CACWLH010000071.1 GCA_902761625.1 uncultured Erysipelotrichaceae bacterium | reverse complement strand
AACCTCATCGCCGGGTGTATAAAGCGCGGTGAGAATGATCTTGAGCGAAGCAGCCGCACCGCAGGTCATATAGAGATTGTCCCTGCGGAAGTCTGTGCCGAAACGGCTGTTGAGATCTTTCACAATCGCTTCACGGCAGGCAGCGTCGCCCTGGGCGCTGGTATAGCCATGCAGATAAATATCATTCTTTGTATTCAGCAGCTCAATCATCGTCGCGTTGACATCAGCCGGCGCAGCCACATTGGGATTGCCCAGGGAGAAATCAAACACATTGTCAGGTCCGACAACAGCCTTGCGCTGGTTGCCGAATTCAAACAGGTCGCGGATGACGGAGCGGTTGTTGCCATAGTTCTTCATTGCTTCATTGATCATAAGAACAGGTCCTTTCATCTTTATTCAATGTTTAAAGTTTAGTACGTTGAAGTGCTGAAGTCAATCATTGAGAATCCGGATGTGAAGATTCAAAAAGCTCTTTGCACCGGCAGAGCCTGCATCAGTGAATGATGATCACTCTGCAATGCAGGCCTGTGAAGTGCGGAAGCCAAACCGGGTGTTGCGGAATTCCTTCTTCTTTCGCAATCATCCAGCATTCCCTTACTCTGTTCCCGTTGCTCTTATTCTGGAAAGCATTTTAAGGGAAAGACTGGTTTGGCAAATATTATGATCATGATGGAAAAGAAAGCATGTCAAACATTGAATTTCAGAAGAAAACGTCCCCACCGGATGTGAAGGGACGTTACTTATGATCATATGAAGTATCCGGACAGGTGCTACATGCACAGGATTTCTATGCCTTTGCTTTCTGCAGTACCGTGATTGATTCGATGTGCGGGGTATTGGGAAACAGATCAAAGGGCATGACTGTCTCCACAAGATACTTTTCCTTGAGCACTTTGATATTCTTGGCAAGGGTGGCCGGATTGCATGAGACATAGATGATCTTTTCCGGCTGCACACGCAGAATCGCTTCAAGCATGCTGTCATCCATGCCGCTTCTGGGCGGATCTGCCAGCAGGATGTCCACCTTGTCCATGCGGGCTGCCCGGTAAAGACCGTCCGCCGCATCCGCCGCGAAGAATTCCGCATTGGTAATACCGTTGGCCTGGGCATTGCGTTTTGCATTTTCCACCGCATCTTTGACATATTCAATGCCGATCACCCGCTGTGCTTTTTTCGCGGCCATTAAGCTCATGGCGCCGATGCCGCAATACGCCTCTACCAGAAGTCCGCACGGATCAACCTTTGAAACAGCTGTTTCATAGAGTTTTTCAGCCTGCGGGAAGTTGAGCTGGAAGAAGGATTCAGGGGAAAGATACAGGGTGATATCCCCGGTTTTCACCTCAATCGTTTCCTTTCCGGCCAGAAGGGTGCAGCGGCTGCCGAAGAAGGCGGTGCCTTTGAGCTCGGTATTGACCGACTGGAATACAGAGGTCATATATTTGATTTTCATCAGATCATTGATGCAGGCCTGATCAATCCGGTCCTTACCGGTGATCAGTGTGCACTGGGTCTGATTGTTGAGATGGCGCAGAATGAGATAGCGGATGCCGTACTGCGCTTTTTTGTCATAGGCGCGCATATGGTATTTGTTCAATACATCCAGAACCGCTTTTCTTGCCTCTTCCAGCTGAGGGTCATGAATCAGGCAGGAAGGGATTTCGGTGAAATGGTTGGAACCGGGTTTATACATGCCGGTTACCAGCTTTCCGTCTTTTTCCGCCACCGGAAGCTTGCATTGGTTGCGGTAGCCGGAAGTCAGCGGGCTCTCATGGAATCTGCGCACAAAGTGGCGCTTCACATTGCCGTATTTGTAGAGTGCTTCCTCAAGCAGCTGTGTTTTGATCTGTGCCTGGGTCATACTGCGCACATGCATGAGACTGCAGGCGCCGCATTCCTCATAATAGCGACAGAAGGGTTTTCTTCTGTTTTCAGAACGCTCAATGATGCGGATCAGCTGTGCTTTGGCGTAGGTCTTTTTCCGTTCTGTGATTTCCACTTCGGCGGTTTCGCCGGCAAGAACGCCTTCACAGAAAACAGGCATGCGGTCCGCGTATCCGATGCCTTCGCCGTTGATGCCTGTTTTGACAAATTTCATTTTCATAAGCTTTTTACCAGAGTATGGACAGATTGCTGTCAGCGGCGAATGTCTCAATGCCATAGATGACATAGACATCCGTGTTTTCCTTGTCAGTCAGCCAGGTGCTGACCTGGTCGTGATAATATCTCAGATCGAAGATCTCCAGCTCACTGTACTCACTTGCCAGATAGGGGATGAGAATATGAGAGTAGGAATCCTTGATGATGATGGCTTTTCGGCCTGTTTCAGCACTGGTGCTGATATGAACATGCGCATGGTTGCCGTCGAGATAATACGTGTATTTGTCCTTGATTTCAAGGTTTTTATCCATAAACATCGAATCGGATTCCGTGCCGTTGTCATAGGTGACTTTCACGGTGAGGGGATCCTTGGGGTCCATCCGGTAAATGGGATCGCCCTTTGTCCAGAAAGCGCCGCTTTTTGAATACATCGTTCCTTTGAAATCATCCGCCACCTTTGTGAGATTGAAAGCCTGAGGCTCTTTGTCCAGGACTTTGCGGCAGATCGCCCCATAAGCGCTCAAAGCACCTTTCTCATTCCAGTGGTGATCGGTTCTGAACCAGCTCTGTTCCTTTGTGCCAAGCACTTCGGTCAGATCGATACAGTTCTGATCGCTCAGTTTTCCGTTGATCTGTCTGATCAGGGCACGCTCATCCACATTGGCGGCACCGATCGGAAGATAGCCCGCTTCGCCATAGGCGGCGCCAGGCACCAGCATGACATTGAGCTTCACATCATTTTCCTCGGAGAATTCCTGGAGATAGGAGATGTTGTTTTCGACGGTCTTTTCGTCATAGCTCAGAAACTGCTGAATGAGTCTACCGTCATGGGCAAGATAGACGCCGTTGTTTTCAATGGCGCCAAGATCTTTGCGCACACTGGATTTGATTTCGATCCATCTGTCTCTGAGCATGAAGTGATCCGAGAACCAGGTTTCAAATTCGGTATCGAAATCGCCGAAGAAGATATTGGCGGCACTGGCATCGACGCCCGGCGAAAGGGCGCGGTTCTCATTTTCAGAGAAATCCGACTTCGGCCAGAAGAGATTCAATATGGTCATGACGAAAACAAACGCGACGAAAACCAGGCATGTTGCGCATTGTACAATCAGTTTTCTTGTTTTCCGGTCTGTTTTTTTCATAAGGCTTCTTTCTAGAATCTGAAATAAAGGAACGGGTTATAGGAGGCATCCACAATAAATGCGGTGCAGACGATGAAGGCAATCAGCACAAGCGGTGCAATGAGTACCGCGAAACGCTCACGTCTGAGAGGATTGAGATCGCTTTTGGCAATCGGTGTGCAGGCGATGGCCGCAATGCACATGAGAACCAGGTTGTTCCGTAAGAAGAAGACTGCCTCTTTGTTGACGAAGGATGAGGCAAAGCCGAACATCATGCCAAGATATCTGAATGCCTGCGAAAGATCGGTGAAGGCGAAGAAGACCCAGGCGATGATGACGATGAGCATGGTGTAGACATGTGTGACCCATTCCGGCATCTTCTCCAGCTTTTTGAGCAGGAAGAGCTTTTCAATGATCAGCACGATACCGTAGAACACACCCCATAATACGAAGTTCCATGAGGCCCCATGCCAGAAGCCGGTCAGCAGCCATACGATCATGATGTTGATGATCTGTCTTCTGAAACCTTTGCGGTTGCCGCCAAGGGGAATATAGACATAATCGCGGAACCAGTAGGACAGCGACATATGCCATCTGCGCCAGAATTCCGTGACGGATTTTGAAACGTAGGGGTAATTGAAATTCTCCAGGAAGTCAAAGCCGAACATCTTGCCCATACCGATGGCCATATCCGAATATCCGGAGAAGTCAAAGTAGATCTGGAAGGTATAGCAGATGATGCCCACCCATGCGGCGATCACGCTTGATTGGGAAGCGGGCAGGGCACGGACGGCTTCAAACACCTGGCCGCAGCTGTTTGCCAGCAATACTTTTTTGGAAAGACCGACGGTAAAGCGCAGAACGCCTTCATAGAACTGATTCAGATTTTCACGCCGTTTCATCAATTGGGCGGCGATATCCTTGTAGCGCACGATCGGTCCGGCGATCAATTGCGGGAACATCGTTACATAGGCGCCGAAGCTGATCACGCTCTTCTGCGGATCGGTGTCAAAGCGGTAGACATCAATCGGATAGGACATTGCCTGGAAAGTATAGAAGCTGATTCCGATCGGCAGTCCCAGATGAAGCGGCTTGATAAAGGACAAACCGATCGCATTCATATTCTCGGCAAAGAAATCCCAGTATTTGAAGAAGCCCAGCAGAAGCAGGTTGAACACCACGCATACGATCAGCCACTTCTTCGCTTTTTCTTTATTATCTTTACGGTATTTTCCGACCATCTTTCCGAAGAACCAGTTGGCAATGATGGAGAATATCATCATCAATACATAGACCGGCTCACCCCAGCCATAGAAGAACAGCGACACAATCAGCAGCACCAGATTGCGCCATTTCGGCGGGCATACAAAATAGACCGCCAGAACAGCGGGGAAATATGCAAATAAGAATGTCAGGCTGCTGAATACCATAGATCTACCTTATTAATACCGCATGCAATTATAGCAACAATTCACTTTGAAATACAATGAATGCGCGTATCTGAAGAAAGCCTCACGGGCATGAGGCTTAAGCAAGAATTTCCTTCAGGCGTTTCCTGATTTCAGGGGTCCACCATAAGCGATAGCCGGCTTTGGCGGGATGGATGCCGTCAGCCATATAGAGGTCATAGGTCTCTTTGGCAATCTCATTCATCGGATGGTTCCAGAGATCGATGATCTCAATATCATGGACCTTCTGGATCTCATAGAGAAGATCGATCATCTTTTTATATTGCGGGCTGTCATACACCGTGCCGGTATAGAAGATGACGGGGCACTTCCACATCTTCTGTGCATACTCAATGATATATTCAATCGCTCCCGCCACCGTTTTGGTGTCATGGCTGCCGATTGTTCCAAGCTCAATCATCTTTGTGGCATCGTTGGTGGAAAGCTGGCAGACCAGCGCATCCGCTTTGAGATCCAGCGGGATGGTCTTCATTCTGGCAATGTAGGAATTGTCCTTAAGATCGGCCAGGGTGGTGCCTGAGACCGCTTCCTTATAGGGAATCACACCATCCTCAGCCTGGAGAAATTCGACGAAGCTCTGGGCAAGCGAGCAGGCGCCATAGGTGACCGAACTGCCCAGAAAGATGATTCTTTTCCCATTCAGGCTGCTGGTTTCATCTTTTCTGCATGAGGAAACATCGTATTCAGCGGCATTGCCGGGGTGTTTTTGGATCATCATGAGATAGTCTTCGAGCTTCATAAGCGCCTCCTGCTGTCTGTTTAAAAATCATTTTAATATATCACTGCTGTGCTGAAAACAATTCCTCATGATTGCATGCAGTGAAAATGCGTGACGTTTTCAGAAAAATGTTAAAAATATTCAATGCCTTTCGGTGATATTTCATCCCAGAAGGCATTGATTCATCTTTTTGGACCAACTAAAATATAGCTGTGTGAAAAGATATTTCACAATGGAGGAAAAGAATGAAGAAAATCGTATCTTTGATGCTTGCTGGCGTTATGAGCTTCTCACTCGTTGCGTGCAGCGGCGGCAATGCTCCGGCAGCTGACGATGGCGCAAAGGAAGACGAACAGCAGACAGAACCTGCTGAAACAGCTTCCGACGTCAAGGTTGCCATGGTTACCGACTACGGCAAAATCACAGACCAGTCTTTCAACCAGACAACTTATGAAGCTTGCAAGGCTTTCGCTGATGCAAACGGTCTCGAATTCACTTACAAGCAGCCGGCTACTGACGCCGACGCTGACCGTATGGCTTCCATCGAGCAGGCAATTGAAGAAGGCTACAATGTCATCGTTATGCCTGGCTATGCATTCGCAGAAGCTATTTACCAGGAAGCTCCGGTTTATCCGGATGTCAAGTTCGTCGCTCTGGACGTTTCCGAAGGCGATCTGACAGCTTATGGCACAAGAGAATTCAAGGCTGACAACGTTTACTCCGCAGTTTACCAGGAAGAAATCGCTGGTTACATGGCTGGCTATGCAGCTGTCAAGCTCGGCTACACAAAGCTCGGCTTCCTCGGCGGTATGGCTGTTCCGGCTGTTCAGCGTTATGGACACGGCTACGTTCAGGGTGCTGATGATGCAGCAGTTGAACTCGGACTCAAGGACCTCGAAATCAAGTATGTCTATGGCGGACAGTTCTTCGGCGATGCTGATATCACAGCTGTTATGGACACATGGTATGGCGCAGGCACAGAAGTTGTCTTCGCTTGCGGCGGCGGCATCTACACATCCGCAGCTGAAGCAGCAGCCAAGGTTGGCGGAAAGGTCATCGGCGTTGACGTTGACCAGGCTCCGATCATTGACGGCGACTATGGCGAAGGCATGACAGTCACATCCGCTATGAAGGGTCTCGCTCCGACAGTCAAGACACTGCTCGGTGCCATCGTTGAAGGCAAGTGGGATTCCTACAAGGGCCAGATCCAGAACCTCGGTCTTGTTTCCGAAAATCCGGAAGACAACTATGTACAGCTGCCTGCTTCCACACAGTTCGAAGACGGCAAGTTCACAGAGGATGACTACAAGGCTCTCGTAAGCAAGCTCTACAAGGGTGAGATCACAGTTTCCAACGCAACTGATGCAATTCCTGAGACAAAGGTTGCCAAGGTTGACGATCAGGGCGCGATCAAGGGTTAATTTCTTATTCACGAAAAGACTGACAGATGCTTTCATCTGCCGGTCTTTTTTTTTATAATAGAGGGCGAAGAAAGAGCAGGAGGAAAACGATCATGGATGCTCCATATGCAATTGAGATGCTCAATATCACCAAACGTTTTCCCGGTATCATCGCAAATGATAATGTAACAATCCAGCTGAAGAAGGGTGAAATCCATGCGCTTTTAGGAGAAAACGGCGCAGGAAAATCCACTTTGATGTCTGTTCTTTTCGGCCTTTACCAGGCGGAAGAGGGCATCATCAAAAAAGACGGCGTGGAAGTTAAGATCAATGACCCGAACGATGCGAATGATCTGGGAATCGGAATGGTTCACCAGCATTTCAAATTAGTACAGTGCTTTACCGTATTGCAGAATATCATTCTCGGTGTTGAAACCACCAAGAACGGCGTTCTGCAGATGGATGAGGCAAGAAAAAAAGTTATCGCGCTTTCGGAAAAATACGGACTTTACGTTGATCCGGATGCGGTGATTGAAGACATCACCGTCGGTATGCAGCAGAGAACAGAAATTCTCAAGATGCTTTATCGTGACAACGAAATTCTGATTTTCGATGAGCCGACCGCTGTATTGACACCGCAGGAAATCGCCGAACTGATGCAGATCATGAAGAATCTGGCCAGGGAAGGCAAATCCATTCTGTTTATTTCCCATAAACTGAACGAAATCATGGAAGTCGCGGACAGAGTCAGTGTCCTCCGCAAAGGCAAATATATCGGCACCGTCAATGTCAAGGACGTCAATGAGGCGGAGCTTTCCAGAATGATGGTCGGCCGTGACGTTCAGCTTGTCGTTGAAAAGGAACCGGCAAAACCCGGCAATGTCGTCCTGGATATCCAGAATATGACAGTTGCCTCCAAGGTTCACAAAAACAACGCGGTCAAGAATGTGTCGCTTCAGGTCAGAAGCGGCGAGATTGTCTGTATCGCCGGTATCGACGGCAACGGCCAGTCCGAATTCGTCTATGGTCTCTCAGGCCTTGAACCGCTTGTTTCCGGAAAGATCACACTCTGCGGAAAAGACATCACCAAGTCATCCATCCGCAGCCGTTCAGAGCTGATGAGCCATATTCCGGAAGACAGACACAAGCACGGTCTTGTTCTGGATTACTCTCTGGAATACAACATGATTCTGCAGCTTTACTTCGAACCTGAGTTCACCACCAAGGCAGGTTTCCTCAAGAGAAAGGAAATCAGAGAATATGCCGACAGGCTGATCGATGAATACGATGTCCGTTCCGGCCAGGGCGCCATCACCACCACCCGCGCCATGTCCGGCGGCAACCAGCAGAAGGCAATCATCGGCCGTGAGCTTGACAGACCGCATGAACTGCTGCTGGCGGTTCAGCCGACCCGCGGACTTGACGTCGGCGCGATCGAGGGTGTCCACCGCAACCTGATCAAGGAAAGAGATGCCGGCAAAGCAGTCCTTCTGGTTTCCCTGGAGCTTGAGGAAGTGCTCAATGTATCCGACCGCATCCTTGTCATGTATGAAGGTGAAATCGTCGGTGAGCTTGATCCGAAACAGACAACACCCGAAGAACTCGGTCTTTATATGGCAGGCGCAAAGCGCAGCACGCCGAAGGGGGATAAAGCATAATGAAACAGAGTTTATTCAAAAAACCGGCTGTGCAGACGCTGCTTTCCTCCCTGATCTGTATCGTGGCGGGCCTTCTGGTCGGATTCATCATCCTGACCATCATCAACCCGTCAGGCAGCGGCCAGGCCATCACAACCATTATTCTCAACTTCATCACCAGAAGTTCCGGTCCCGCCAAACTCAAGGCGTTCGGAAACACCCTGGCAAAGACAGCGCCGCTTCTGATGTGCGCGCTCAGTGTATGCTTCTGCTATAAGGTCGGTCTCTTCAACATCGGCGCGGCCGGTCAGTATGAGGCAGGCGCCTGCGCAGCGCTCTTCATGGCGATCTCGGTCGGGGCTCCCTGGTATGTATGTCTGCTTGCGGCAGCGGCAGCCGGTGCCGTTCTCGGCGCCATCAGCGGCTTCCTGAAAGCATACAGAAATGTCAATGAGGTTATCTCGGGCATCATGCTCAACTGGATCACTTTGTATCTGACCAACATGGTTCTTTCCAACCCGGCAATCAAGGATCCGGCTTCCCCTTACACAAAGCCGCTTTCCTCCGCAAATGCGAAGGGCATGCTGCCGACGATGGGACTGGATGCATTGTTTGCCAATAACCGCTATGTCACAGTGGCGGTTCCGCTGGCTGTGATCATTGCGATCCTGATCTGGATGATTCTGGAAAAGACCAGATTCGGATATGAATTAAGAGCTACCGGCTTCAACAAGGAAGCTTCCCGTTATGCCGGTATGAAAGAAAAGAGAAACATTATCGTCACTCTGGCAATGGGCGGTGCGCTGGCGGCAGTCGGTGCAGCCTTCCTGTTCCTGTCCGGCTATCAGCAGTGGTCCACCACCCAGACATCCGTTCCGGGCATGGGCTTCAACGGTATTGCAGCGACATTCCTCGGCGGTCTGTCCCCGATCGGAACGATCTTCTCAAGTTTCTTTATTCAGTCCATCACGGATGGCGGCGCATTGATCAACCGTTCCCTGTATCCGGCTGAAATCTCCGATCTGATTTCCGCTGTCATCATCTATCTGTGCGGCTTCGTGCTCTTCTTCAAGACTGTCATGAACGGATGGATCGCAAAGAATGAAGAGAAAAAAGCACTGAAAGCGAAAGGAGGTAACGCATAATGGTACTCCTGATTCAGTACACGATTATTTTCGCCTCCGTATTGATGCTTGTCGCCCTGGGCGGCTGCTTCTCCGAGCACTCCGGTATCATCAACCTCGGTCTTGAGGGTATCATGGTCATCGGCGCGCTTGGCGGAGCTCTGATTATGAATCTTCTGCCGGCCGGCACCAACGGCTTTGTCATGGTGGTTGTCACCGCGCTTGCGGCGGTCGGTTTCGGCATTCTCTATTCCTGCCTGCTCGGTGTTGCGGCAATCCAGTTCAAAGCTGACCAGACCCTGATCGGCACTGCCATGAACATGCTGGCAACAGCAGCGGCGACCGTATTTGTTTCCGCATTCAATGCGGCAAAGAATCCGGACAACACCTCATCCACACTGCAGTACATCTCCCAGAAGAATGCATTCATCGTCCGCATCGGCGGCTTCGAGTTCAACTGGTTCATGTTGCTGGCAGTCATCCTGCTTGGCATTTCCTGGTTCATTCTTTACAAGACAAGATTCGGACTCCGTCTGATGGCATGCGGTGAAAATCCGCAGGCGGCTGACTCGGTCGGTATCAATGTCAAGAGAATGAGATGGAGCGGTGTATTGATCTCCGGCGCCCTTGGCGGTCTTGGCGGAATCGTCTACATTCTCGCCGGTGTTTCCGAGTGGAAGTTTGAAGTCGGTGTTGCCGGTTTCGGTTTCCTTGCTCTGGCGGTTATGATCTTCGGTCAGTGGAAGCCTACAAAGATCGCGCTTGCGGCGCTGCTCTTCGGTTTCTTCCGCGCACTCTCCAACGTATATACAGGCTTCCCGTTCTTAGCGAATCTCGGTATTCCGAGCACCATCTATAACATGATGCCGTATATCATCTCACTCGTCATTCTTGCCTTCACTTCGAAAAATTCGAAAGCACCGAAGGCGGAAGGCATTCCTTACGACAAGGGAATGCGTTAATCCTGATTCATTCCAGGCCGGATCCGGAAGGGTCCGGCTTTTCATTTGCGAAAAATAAAAAATCAGCCATGACGTGCATGGCTGATCCGAAAACTCTTAAGGATAGGTTTCCCAATGGGCGGCATCGGGATTCACATATTCCGTCCGCCAGGATGTCTGAACGTTCTCCCAGGCATCGATGATTGTTTCCCAATCCTTGTTTTCATATGCGTCTTTGTATTGTGCAATGAATGTTTCAGTGATAACCTCACCGGTCTTTTTGTCTGTGATGGTGAGATATTCATATGTGTCAAACCGTCCGTCCTCATAAGAGCCGGGCCAGACTTTTTCAGGATCATATTCGAAGATCCTTCTGAACGTATAAATGGCTCCGTCCTCCAGACTGATATGTTTCTCATATTCACCGATCAGTTTCATCAGCTGATCACTTGCTCTGTGAATACCGTAATTCGGCTCATCCAGCATCCAGACGCCGTTGTCTGCCTTTAGCACAAAGAAGACGGTGCTGCTGGATGTCGGATCATCATCGGAAAGGGCGATTTCATAGAACTTTTCAGGGAAGCCGGTTTCATCCTGTGAATCTGTCATGGTGAACTCGTTTTTGGTGACGGACCAGACGCCGCTAGGCTCACATGAGAGAATGGCTTCTTTCAGCGCATTGATATATTCCTGATCGTAACTCAGATAATAATCAAAGCGGTGTGAGCTCTTCCACTCATTGGTGACTCTGGGAATTTCATCATCCGCGCTGATCTTAATGCTGTAGATCTCATCGCATCTGATCACGGGCGGATCGTTATACGGCCTGAACATAAGAATTCTGTTCCAGTGCAGAATGGCTCCGTAATAGAGCAATACTGATACAAGTGCGCTGAGGATGGATCCGATGATGACAATCGGCTTTTCCGCCTTGCTGTAGCGCTTTGAGAGGAAATAGGTGATATTTCTCAGCATGATCCAGATCAGGATGATCCCGCACATGGTGAGCATTCCCTTGAGGAAGAAATGGCCTTCCGTACCGTTGTTGCGGATGCTTTCCCGCCAGCAGACATTGCCTGCGCTGAAGATCAGAAGGATCAGTACGATCACCGCCAGTACGACGGAGCCTTTGCGCTTGCGCTTCCATAACAGCGGCTTGAAGATCGGGAAGAACCACTGGAAGTGGCCGAAGGATTCGACAAACAGTTCGGATGTGTAATTGAGCACATCCTTTTTCAGATCATTGAATCCGGACGGCTTTTCAGAGGCGATCCGTTCAAGATAGCGGTCGGCGTCAAGCTCTTCGATGGAGATATGCTCATTCTCAATCTCCTGACAGATGGTCTTTGCCTCATTCATGGAGGCGATTTCCTGATCGATGCGTCGGCGGGTTTCATCCAGCGCATCATTCAGATCTTTGGTGCCGTTCAGAATTTCACGGATATCCGCAACCGGCACATTCAGTTTTCTCAATACAAGCACTTTTTTCAGCCGCTTCACATCCTCATCGGAATAGTCCCTGTATCCGTTTGCCTTGCGGGCAGGAAAGATCAATCCTTCCGACTCATAGTAGCGAAGGTTGTCCTTGGAGATGTTCAGCAGCTGTTCAATCTCTTTCACCTGCATGGTATGCCTCCTTTCTGACTCCATCATAAAGGGTGGAGTGACTTCAAGGTCAAGAGAAAACCGGAAAAATTGAAAATTAAACTG
>CACWLH010000070.1 GCA_902761625.1 uncultured Erysipelotrichaceae bacterium | reverse complement strand
GCGGGAAAAGCCGATTTTCATTCCATCCCCTGCAGGGGATGGAATGAAATCGTCTTCTATATTCCAAATATCCTGATCTACAAGTAATATACGAGGAGATAATATGGCGATTGGCAAATTTGTGATCAAGGACACCAAGACCGGTGTCAAGTTTGATCTCAAGGCATCAAACGGAGAAGTGATTCTGACATCTGAAGTTTACAAATCCGAAAAATCATGCCGCAACGGTGTCGCATCCGTAGCGAAGAATGCGGCCGTGGCAGCGATTGAGGATCAGACGGTGGAAGGCTATGAGACTCAGAAGTGCCCGAAGTTTGAAATCTACACCGACAAGGCTGGCGAAACACGTTTCCGCTTAAAGGCAAAGAACGGACAGAACATCGGCTCCAGCGAAGGCTACAAGTCCATGAAGTCCTGCAGAAACGGCATCGCTTCGGTTGTCAAGAACGCACCGGAAGCCGCAGTTGAAAGACTCGAAGAAAAATAAGAACCCGAATCATTATAATCACGGAAAGACACGGCATTCAGACTGTGTCTTTTTTCACGCCCAGGTTTAAGATTTCGGCGTTTATCTTTCAAAGCGATGATCTTAAATTACGCGGATGAAAAACAAGATATGCTTAAGACGGAGGAACGGTTATGTCTGTTTTGAGATGCGAACATCTAAGTAAAACCTATGGGGCAGGGAACTCTCTGGTCAAAGCGCTGGATGATGTCAGCTTCAGCGTGGAAAAGGGGGAATTCGTCGCGGTCACCGGAACCAGCGGCAGCGGCAAGTCAACATTGCTGCATATCATCGGCGGTGTCGACCGTCCGGGCAGCGGCAGCGTTTATATCAATGATACTGATCTGCATTCTCTGACTGAGGATGCATTGGCAGTATTCAGAAGAAGGAATATCGGTCTGATTTATCAGTTTTACAATCTGATTCCGGTATTGAATATCGATGAGAATATCATCCTGCCGTCTCTTCTTGACGGGAAGGAAAAGGATCAGAAGAAACTCGATGAAATCGTTTCGTATCTGAATCTCAATGACCGCAGGAATCATCTTCCTTCCGAACTTTCCGGCGGCCAGCAGCAGCGCGTATCCATCGGCAGAGCATTATATACGGAACCGATGTTACTGCTATGTGATGAACCAACCGGCAACCTGGATTCCAAAGCGGGGAAGGAAATCGTGAATCTTCTGAAATCAAGCAACCGCGAATACGGTCAGACCGTGATCCTTGTGACACATGATGAAAGCATTGCGAAGGAAGCGGACCGTATCATACGCATCGCGGACGGGAAGATCATCTGTGACGAAAGAGAAAGTATATGAAGTCTTCAGCAATCTTCAAAGTCACTGATCGCTATCTGAAAGCAAATCCG
This sequence comes from uncultured Erysipelotrichaceae bacterium, assembly GCA_902761625.1. GTDB lineage: Bacteria > Bacillota_I > Bacilli_A > Erysipelotrichales > Erysipelotrichaceae > Bulleidia. The sequence continues at coordinate 11,052 of CACWLH010000070.1, read as the reverse complement.
AAAAAGACCTGGCTTTCCAGAATCTCGATCATTCTCATGGTCGCTTTGATGACATGCGTATTCGTCGGAAAAGATACCGTGATCCGCTATATGAGCGATGTCGCCGAATCGCTTTACGGCAGCTGGCATTATTCTTTCTACAATGTGAATGAGGAAGAGTATGAACAGATTCAGAACTTTTCCTATATGAAGGAAACAGCTCTGTCGGAAAACCTGCAGCTGTCAATGTTTGAACAAAGCGCCAACAGCAATAAACCGTTTCTGAACATTCGCTATTATTCAAAGCAGATGTTTGCCTGGAACAACATTGAGCTTTCTTCGGGCAGACTGCCTGAAAACGAGGATGAGATCGTCATCGCAAAAAGCGCAATCGATGAGGGCTCCTCCATACAGCCCGGCGACCGGATTGAAGCGGACTGTTTTCAGCGATACATTCATAACTTTGGTGAAACGACCACTGTGTTTCCTTTCCAGCATGTAACCATTGAACCGGGTGACACTGTGGCTGTACCGGACAGCTTTCCTTATTTCGATCCGGATACGGAAGCGGGAAAGGAATTTCTGAAAACCCATGAGGAAAGACATGAGCCTAACGGCTTTTCCCATACCTTCACGATCAGCGGCATCATTGAAACGCCATCCTTTGAAGCAGCGGCTTCAGCCGCCTATACGGCAATCACGTTTCTTCCCGAAGGGGCAGCGCCGCATGCGGATACATTCAACGGCATGTGCGTCATCGATGCGGATCACGCATACAACGCGTCATGGGATTTCTATGAACTGCTTGGCGCGGACAGATACAAAGCCAACAACCAGGTGCTTGCGTTTTCAGGCAACTCTTCGGAAGGCGGTCTGAATTCGATCATCCTGATTGCCCAGATTTTCTTCATGATATTGATCGCGGCGGTTTCCGTGATCCTCATCTATAACATCTTCCAGCTTTCCTATGATGAAAGAAGAACGTATCTGGGCATGTTGAGCTCCATCGGCGCCACCGCCAGACAGAAGCGCTCAAGTGTTTACTATGAAGCATTCAGCCATCTCTTATGGGCGCTTCCGCTCGGATTTCTTCTGGGACTGATCATTGTATATGGCGGAGTGAGTCTTCTGAAACCATACACAGCCGCTTTAAGCGGAATGGAAGCAGCGTCATTTGAATCCTCCATGACAGTACCGCTCAGACTCTGCATCAAGCCGCTCTCGGTGATCCTGACCATGGCATTCAGTATTCTGACTGTGCTTGTTTCCTCTTTGATCCCGGCAAGGAAGGTGTCAAAGATCGGCATCATCGATTCCATCCGCGGCAATGATCCTTCATTCAGCGCAAAAAGAAAAAAGAAGAGTCATTCCGCTTCGGCATCAGGAATGATCACTTCCGCACTCAATACATATGATTCCCGCAGAACAAATTCCATCGTGCGCGCGGTTTCGGGATTTCTGATTATTCTCTTTGTGATCAGCTATGCGGCAAGCATGATCCTGCAGATGGTGGAATTCAAACTCATCGCCGGCGAAGAAACCATTGAACGCACATCGCCTTTGGAAAATGTGCAGCTGAGTGAAACGGAACAGGTCTATGGATTCTTTGTTTACCGGAATGCGGACAACATCTTTGAGGACGTGAAAAAGCAGATCGAACAGACAGAAGGGGTTCACGGAACGGACTTCTATTGTGAAATATTCTATGCCGGTCTGATTGACCATGATCTTTATTCGGAAGAATACGAAAATGCATACAGAACACTGCTTTCGCAGTTTGAACCGCCGCTTTCGCAAAGTGAGATTGACAGCTATTTTGAAAACACCGGCTCTTTGAATATCTATGCCGTTTCCGATGATGTGTATGAGGAAATGCTGAAAAAAACGAACGGAACAGATTCTGAAAACAGCTGTATTCTCTGCAACCATACAGAGCTTTCCACTAAGAATTACCGCGTAGAGGGCACAACCGCACCCGAATACCGCTTCTATGAAGTCGCCCGTTCGCTTGATCTGGAGAAGGGTCAGCAGTTCAATTTCCAGACTTCTGTATACAATCCGGAAAAGGATGATGTTGATCTCTTTGATATTTCGTTTGAAGTCGCATCCGTCACAGACGGCACTGAAATCGCGGATGATGTGAAATTCCATACCGAATATCCATGGATCATCATTCCCGAGCGCTCCCTTTACGGCCAGCCCTTTGCGGAAAACGCCTCCTTTACCCTCACATTCATTGCCGATACGAAAGATCCGCAGAGTGCAGATCTGATCATGCGTCTGGAAGAGCTGAGTGCGGATGAAAACAGCGGCGTCTATTTCACTTCACGAAGCGGCGGTGCAGGCAATGCCATGCAGATTATTTCCGGCATGATCCGGATTATCATGACCTGCTTCGCGGTTATTGTTTCAATCATTTCACTGCTCAATATCTTCAATTCCGTTTCCGCACTTCACGCCCAGAGATCAAAGATGAATGCCGCACTGGAATCCATCGGTATGACCCGTAAGCAGCTGAAGGCCGTTTACGCAAGAGAAACGGCAGGTATGATCCTCAAGAGCATAATGATCTCACTTCCAATCATCCTTGCGCTTTCCTGGCTGATCCGCACACTCATGATGAGCCGCTTCGGCGACTTCAGTGTCAGAGTGCCGTATCTGCTGTTATGCATTGTAATGCTGGCCGCAATTCTGAGCGTCTTTGCCATCCAGCAGCTCAGCTTCCGTCTTTCTTCGAAGAGCAGCCTGATCGAACAGATCCGCTCGGAAGCACGCTGAAAGCTGATATGAAAAAAGAGGAATCCCTGAAGCATTCACTTCAGAGATTCCTTTTCATCTGGTTCAAAGCATTTCAAGCACTTCATCAATCGAAGGCATGTCCATGATGTTCTTTGCATAATGTGCATATGCGGCTGTTCCGTCTTCATTCACGATGAACAATGCGGGCAATTGCTGCTCATTGCCTTCATAATCGCCATGCGAGAAGCCTGCTTTTCTTGCCAGCTTTGCCTTTTCCCGAAGCGCTTCACCGACACCTTCGGCAAGTTTTTCCATGGATTCCGCCGGCTCAATGGAGAGAAGATCATAGATCTTCATTTCCGGATCGGTAATGATTTTAAAGGGCAGATGCGTGTCTGTTTTTGCCAGATCATTCTGAACATGTTCTGCATCGCTTTGCATCAGCACATACACCTGCGCGTTTTTATCAATGAATTCCTGATATCTTTCCGCGATCAGTTGAACATCATAGCGGCATACCGTGCAGCCGATATATCTTAATACCCAGAAGACGGTTTTGCCTTTGAGTATATTGATGCTGTTGAGATTTTTCTGATATGCGGTATTGAATGAGAAAGAGGGGAATGCGTCGCCTTTGTTCAGTTTTGTCATGGCTCAATATCCTCCGGTCTGTCTGAAATCATTATGGCTTCCGGCTTACCGAAAGAAGGAATACATGCATCAGAGCTCAATGGAAGTCAGCGGCAGCTGCACCACGCAGTTGATTCCGTTGGCCTCGCAATACTTCACCAGCTTATGGAAGGCAACTTCGGTTTTCTCCACAACCGGGATCATGCCTTTTGCCGGCTTGCGCAATGAGGAGAAGAAATTGTCCCAGTGCAGGGGAATGATCAGCTGCGGTTTCAGCTTTCCGGCTGTTTCCGCAAAGAACTTCCGTTCGGTTTCCTCATCCGCCTTGGCAAGTCCGGCTGTACCCAAAAACAGCACATCCGCCTCATAGCCGTCCATCTGGTTTTCAATGTAGTTGAAACTCGGACGGATCATATATTTCTTTCCATGCGCCTCCACATAGAAATCATAAGAGCCGCCTTCTTTGTAATCACGCAGTCTGGCCGGCTGTTTCAAAGGCTCATCGATCGTTTCGCCAAGATCATTATTCAGAATGGTCGGCTTTGAATGCAGGGAAGGAATGACTGTGATTCTGAATGCGCCGACTTCATAAGTCTCATTGGCTTTGAATTCAACAAGCATACTGTCAGGCACATCCGAGCCTTTTGCGACATTCATTGCGGAAGAGCTTCCGTAGATGAGCGCATCGCAGCGCTTGGCAATAAACGGCGCATCCATGACATGATCATGATGTGTATGCGAAACAAAAATCGCTCTCAGCCGGTCAATATGGTGTTCACGGATCTTTTCATCAACCAGGTCATGGTCTGTTTCCGCGCTGGAAAAAATATATCTGAACAAGGAAGGTCTTGTCAGATGCGCATCAAATAAAATCTGATCTTTGCCGTCATCAAACAGCAATGTTGTCGTACCGAAATAAGTTATTTTCATATTGATAAATCTCCTGATTCTGTGATGAATATACCATTGTCATCTTACCACGCAATCACATTGCCGCTGCACAGAAAAAGCATCTTCATGAAAGTGATGAAGATGCCTGCATTCAGATATTCAGAGATTGAGGACTGCTTCGATGCATAAGCGCAATGCTATTTCTTTGGAATCATTTCCCCAGCCGCGCGCATCATAGTTTTCACAATCCGCCAGTGTATCGGCAGTATAGAGAATCATGCCGAAGAGACAATTGCGCATCTTTGCACAGGACGCAAGCGCCGAACATTCCATCTCGACAGTCTGACAGCCTTCGCTTTTCCGGTAGGCAACCTTTTCCTTTGTCTCACGGAAGAATCCGTCGGTTGTCCATGTGATGACTTCACTGTAAGGCAATTGACGGGCACCAAGGGCTGCTTCGATGGCGCCTCTTGCTTCAGAAGGAATTTCGACAAAGCGGGAAGGGGGAAGATAGTGATAGGAAGTTCCCTCATCCCTTAAAGCTTTGTATGGCACAAGGAAAACATTTTCCTTCAGATCGCATAAGACACCGCAGGAGCCTGCGCTGATGATCTTTTTCACGCCGTATGAGATCAGCCAGTCCATGATCTGACTAGCAGCCGCAGCTCCCGCCGGAGCCTGGATCATGCAGTATTCCTCACCGTTTTCTTTCATCAGATACAGCGGATAATCCTTTGTGATGCTTTCAAAATATGCGACCACTTCCCCGTGTTGTTCTTTGCAGTAAGTATCCACGCTGTCTCCGAGAAATGCGAAGACGGCTCTTTCGGGAAGGTTGAGATTGAGCTGTTCGTGATCCGGATTGATGACAGCAGTCAGCGCATCATCATATTCCAGAATCGGGATTTCATTTTTAACAAGCATAATACGCTCCTAATAGCCAAGTTTTCTGTCCACGGTATGCACGGGCGGCTCACTGCTTAACACCAGTTCGATATTTCTGTAAACAACATCCGTGACACTCTCATAATTGACGCCGGCCCGATAGCCGCCTGAAATATGAGGCGTGATGTAAACACGCGGGGTTGTCCATAACGGATGATCTTTGGGCAGGGGTTCGGGATCCATGACATCCAGACATGCCGCTTTCAGATGGCCTTCATTCATAACCTTGATGAGATCATCTGTAACAACTGAATTGCCCCGTCCGGTATTGAGCAGGATGGCGCTCTTTTTCATTAAGCGTAATCGTCTTTCGTCAAACATTCCTTTGACTTCCGCAGTTCCCGGAAGAGACAAAGCGACCGCATCCATTTCCGGCAGCAGTTCATCCATCTCATCCACGGTGACCAGTTTCTGCACAAATTCCGGCTTGTCATGAACGCTTCTTCTGACGCCATAGCAGACTGCCCCAAGCGCATCCGCTTTTTTCAGATATGCCGTGCCGATCGCGCCCATGCCGACGGAAAGGATATGAGATCCGGCAAAACGGTCAATGTCTTTGAGCAGATTCCAGCCCTGTTCTTTTTGCATGTCGAGATACTCCGGCATGCGCTTCATCGCCATCAGGGTTGTTGTGAGCATATGTTCGGCAATGGATTCCCCATAGGCGCCATAGGCATTGGCCAGTATGATCTGTTCAGGAAGCCAGCCGTAACTGTTCGCGCCGGCGCTGAACAACTGCACAAAGCGAAGCTTCGGCATTTTCTCAAGCAATTGAGGATTCACGCCTCCGGCTACAATTTCAGCTTCCGCAAGGTCTTTTGGATCCGCATCCGCAAGGGAAGGGGCAAACATGACATCCGCATTCAGCTTTTTGAAACGTTCAATGGTTCTCTCTGTATGACTGCCGCTGATGATGACTTTCACGCTCATAGCTTCTTCTCCTTTTACCATTTGAATGAGAGACTGCTTCCGTCAGCGGGAGGATTTTTAAGCATTTCCTCGATCCACGGACCGTAGTTTTTATCCCATAAAACCTTCTGCATCAGCTCATATGACGGATCATTGAGAACGTTTTCAGCTTCATCAGCCAGAATGCCTCTGCCCTGGGCATCAAAGAAGGCGGAGACCAGTGTGACCACTTTCTCTGTTTCTTCCTGATTGAGATTCTTTTCTTCGCATAGCGTGACAAACGTGCTCATAAAACTCTCGGACTGTCTGGTTATGAATTCTTCACAGCGGGTTTGTAAACCGGATGAGCCGTATTTGGCAAAATCGATTTCTTTTGTCTCGTAGTTCACACCCTCATCATCGATGCTCAGAAGACCGAATGTATGAGGGGCAGAATAGGGCATGCCATTCAGAATTTCATACATATCCTCATAGGCATAGACCGCCTGGTTGTGCTGGTGGCCGCTCATGCATAAGCGCACATCCGCCTGTTTCAGCATTTCATAAAGCCCTTCATTCTGCACCAGATACGAGCTGTACATCTGTTCTGTTCTGCCACAGAGAATGTTGTGATGGCTCAGAAAGAGAACGCGTCTGTGATCCTGCTTTGCCTGATCAAGCTGATTTTCCAGCCATTTCATGGTTTCTTCACCAAACAGGCCATCACTGCCCCAGGCATGGGAATCATCCATCGCAAAGATGCGTACACCCTGGTTTTCAGAGACATAGCTGTAAGAGGAAGGATCTTTTTCCTTCATGTTCAAAAGGGGAAGGAAGTATTGTTCATAAGGCTTCATGTCCGCCTGGCCGTAATCATGATTGCCGGTGGTCATGATCACCTCAATGCCTGCGTCTTTGACGGTCTTGAGCTTCAGGGCAAGCTCTTTCACATCTTCGGTTCTGCCGTTGTTGGTGTTATCGCCGGTCAGAATGAAGGCATCGGGAGAAAGATCAATGACCTGCGCAATCAGGGCGTCAGTGACTTCCGGTCCAAGCGGCTCCAGCGGCACGATGGAATTAAACGCGGAAGGAGAGCCGGTATAGTGAAGATCACTGATGACAACGGCTGTGAAATCAGCGCTCTCATAGATCTTTTCCTCATTTTTTGTTTCAGCTTTTCCGCATGCGCATAGCATCATGCACATACATAAAAGAATCTGTTTATATTTCATGGGTAAATCATAGCGGAAACCATTGCCGCTGTCATGAATTTGCTCATATGCTTTCTTTTCATGATATGCATTTTCTGTTTCACTCATATGAATAAAGCCGGTATGGTATCATTTTCCATGTAATTGAATATGCAGAAAGGAAACGCATCATGGTGGACGCAGAAAGAAAACAGAAGCTTTTAATGAAGATCAATAAGCTCAATGCCTATACAGAGATTCAGAATACAATGGGCAGAATGATCGCCGCCCTCAATTTCAGACAGAAGGAAAAAGTCGCAGATTTCTTTGCACTGGATCAGAAGGATGTCTCATTTGAATATGCGGATGAAGGTGTTTTCGAAGGCAAAGATGCAGTCATTGCAGGAATTGAATATCTTCTTGGCAGCGAAGTGAAGCCGGGAGAAATGATCGATCTGCAGCTGACAACGCCGGTGATCGAAGTGGCGGATGACTGCAGAACAGCCCGCGCCTTATGGTGGTCGCCCGGTGCGGCCAGTGTGCTAAGGGAAAACGAAGACCCGCAGGCACAATGGATCTGGGGTGATTTCGCGGTGGACTTCATCTATGAACATGATGAATGGAAGATCTGGCATCTTCATTACTTCACCCTGATTCATTGCGATTATCACAAGGGATGGGTGGATGACACTTCCCTGATCAACCGTCCCAACACGCCTATGCACGACAATGCGCAGCCTTCCACATGGCATAATCCGTATCATCCCAAAGCGATCCGCTATGGCATTCCCGCCGCTCCATATCCTTATGAGACATGGAAGGAAGAAGACAGATACTGGATGTTACGGAATGACAAGACAAGGTGAAGATGATGATCACGATTGAAGATATTGAACTGCTGAGTGAAGAAGAATTCATCGAAGCCGAAAAGACAGTTGAAAAACTGATCGCCGTCTGGGAAGTGAAAAATCTCAGAGGAAGAGCGGCTGTTTTCCATGATGATCAGCACATCAACCAGCCCCGCAAAGAGCTCAAGGCCATGGACCATCCCTCATTCGATGCCGAGGCTGAAATTGCCTTCCGCATGAAGCCGGTGGTGGATTCGCTGGAAGGGAATATGTTGATCCATCCGCTGACGACTCCTGTAATTGAAGTGGATGAAACATGCAAAAAGGCAAGAGGCACATGGTGGTCGCTGGGCATCGAAGGTCTTTCGAAATACCGCGAAACACCGATGGCCATTCTTTCTTTGGGAATGGTTCCGGGAACCCATGTGAAGATGAAAGGGGAATGGAGAATCCTCTCAGGCAACTGGCAGAGAACAACCAAAAATGAATATCATGCCGGCTGGATCAATGACATGCAGGTCACCAATACAAGACCGCCTTTGACAAAAGAGCAGGACAGAAACTTCCTCGGTAAATATGCCTATATGAAAGATGAGATCCGAAAACCTGTTCCGCGACCTCCATACAAAGACACCTGGGAAGAATATCCAGAAGAAACCGATCCATCCTGGCAGTATAAAGATCTGTGATATTTGGGCGTAAAAAGTGTCAATGCAATTCAGAATGAATGCGTATTATAATAGACAGGCCTGAGGTAACACATATGAACGTTTATGACTGGGATAATACCATCTACCGCGGAGATTCCACCTTCGGTTTTGTCCGCTGGCTCTATATTCACCGTCCGAAAACACTTCTGTCAATTCCAAGGACCGCTTTCTTCGGACTGCTCTATGGCGTCAAAGCTGTCAAGAAACTGACCTTCAAGGAGAATCTCTATCACATGTTCACATTTGTGGATGATATGGATGAAGCGGTGGAGGAATTCACATCATCGCATATGGATCACATCAAGGACTGGTACAGGCAAGCGCAGAAAGACGATGATCTCGTCATTTCCGCATCACCTGAATTCCTGATCCGATCCTTCTGTGAGAAGACGGGCATTGATACATGCATGGCCTCGGAAGTGGATATCAATACCGGTAAATACAACGGACTCAACTGCCATGGCAAGGAAAAGGTCAGACGGTTCAATGAGCTCTACGGCACAAAGGAAATTGAAAAGTTTTATTCGGACTCGTTAACCGACAGTCCGCTTGCGGAAATAGCCAAAACCGCATATCTGGTCAAAGGGGATGAACTGAAACCCTGGCCGAAGGAGAAGTAAACATCTATGGGATTAACAAAACACTATGACGCGGTCATCATCGGCGGCGGGATCGGCGGCCTGATGTGCGCATACAGACTTTCCGAACGCAAACCTGACATGAAGGTTGTCATTCTTGAACGCGGCAAGGATCTGGAAAACAGAAAATGCCCGATCCTGACGGGCGCTGTGTCCAAATGCATCAAATGCAAAAGCTGCGCGATCATGGAAGGAATGGCCGGAGCAGGCGCCTTCAGTGACGGCAAATACAACATCACCACCGAATACGGCGGCTGGCTGCCCAGAGTCATGGATGAAAAGAAGGTCATGGATTATATCCTGCAGGCCGATTCCATTCTTGTCGAACATGGCGCCCAGAAGGAAGTCTATGAGCCTGACAATGAACTGAAGACCCTCTGTCTTCAGCATGATCTGCACATGCAGCAGGCAAGAGTCAAGCACCTTGGCACAGATGCCAACTTCGGAACAATGCTGAGACTGATCTCAGATCTGAAACAGCGCATTGAAATCATCACCGAAGCCACGGTAACCGATGTGAAAAAGGACACTCGTGAAGTTGTATATGTCAAAAAGAATGAGGAACACATCATCAGCGGTGATGTCGTGATCTTTGCGGTCGGACGCATCGGCAACCGCATGTTTGAAAAATGGTGTGACAATAACGGTATCTTACGCCACAACAACCAGGTGGATATCGGTGTCAGAGTCGAGCTTCCTTATGAAGTCTGGAAGCACTTTTCCTCAAGAATCTATGAACCCAAGATCATCAACCGCTCTTCCCACTATGCGGACAGAACCAGAATGTTCTGCTTCAATGAAAGAGGACATGTAGTCACGGAAAACAGTGACGGTGTTTTAACCGTCAACGGTCATTCCTATAAGGAAGAGGAAAGAAAATCAGCCAACTCGAACTTCGCGCTTCTTTGTTCCACCAATTTCACCGAGCCGTTCACCGAGCCGGTTGAATATGCCCGTGATATCGCGGCCCTTGCCAACAAGATTTCCGGCGGCTTTGTACTGGTGCAGAGATATGGCGACCTGATGGCCGGCAAGCGCACAACCGAGCACAGACTCAGAGCGGGAACCGTCAGACCTACCCTGGATGCGGTGCCGGGAGATCTCTCCCTGTGCATGCCCAAGCGCCAGCTTGACAACATCGTTGAAACCATCCAGAAACTCGATGAAATCGCACCGGGCACAGCCAACTATGACACACTGCTGTATGGCGTTGAGTGCAAATACTACAGCGCCAGACCGGATGTGACGGATTTCGAGCTCAACGATGCCAAAGGCATTTACGCTCTGGGAGACGGTGCCGGCTTTACCAGAAGCCTTTCCCAGGCGGCTGCCAACGGACTGATCGTTGCGGATATCATTCTCAACAGACAGTAACCAGACAATCATATGCGGATTCCTTTCTCACAAAGGGATCTGTTTTTCTTTTTCATTTTTTTCGAAAATCTGTGACCTGATCATCAGAGAATCTGTGTATGAAGGTGAAAGGGCAAAAGAAAAGCCCGGACAGAAAAAAAGATTTCAAAAAGATGTGACCAGGCACAATGAAAACCTGTGTATGAAAGTGAAAGGCAAAGAAAAGCCAAAGGAGAAAGAA
>CACWLH010000069.1 GCA_902761625.1 uncultured Erysipelotrichaceae bacterium | reverse complement strand
CTTCAATGTGCAGGACCGACTTTTGGGACCGACCTGAAAAAATATAACTGTAATAACGGGGAATTCGCTCATAAATGGAAGAATTCGCCCGTAAAAGAGAGCATAAAACAGTATAAATCCTATAAGATTATGCTGTTCCAGACCCCCTCAGCTCCACTTGTAATTATCGCTTTCAAAAGCTAAAATGTAATTACCAAAGGTGAATTGAATCGCCGAAAAGTGTCGGTTTCCGGCAGACGGATGCTGGATGTGCAGATTGATGCGGGCCCTCACTTTTTTCTTTAGGATTATGAAGTATTTGTATATTGATGAATCGATTGGTGAGCAGTTATTTATTGTGGGAGGAATTCTTGCGGATAGTGAGCGAGATCTGCTTTTAGCATATCGCCAGTTAAAAAAGCAAATATCCAACATTCCAATGACAAGAAAACAGAAAGAAGCTGTTACAAACGAGTTCAAATCAACAATTCTTGAAAGGGCATATCCGCAGATCAAACGTAAACTGCTGTATAAGCTTAATTCTTTTCAATGTGCCGTAGTTTATGCTTACGACAGATTTGAAGGGGTTTTATATCAGGATGAAAAAGAAAAGCGCTATATTACCTTGCTGAAACTGATTGTATCTTCTCTTAATGAGCCAGTGATTGTTGTGACATTTGATGCATTTGGGAATGCAGTATTTGAAACCAGGATTATCAGCGAAGTCAGTTGTCTGCCCAATGTGATGTCTATCAGACAGGATTTTTCATACAACAATAAAGGATTGCAATTTGCTGATAATGTGGTTGGCGTAATCAGAAAACATTTGGCTGGAAGTGACGATGATAATTATTTTGAGATTATTAAAACAAAAGTTCAGCAGCTTGGTTGAACCTATGAATGCATTCTGAATTACTTAACTGAAATGAATTGACATGCATTTTTGTCTGGGACCGACTTTTGGGACCAACCTGAAAAAATATAACTGCAATAAAGGGGAATTCGCTCAAAAATGGATGAATTCATCCGTAAAAGAAAGTATAAAACAGCATTAATTCTATAAGATAACGTTGTTCCAGATCCCCTCAGCTCCACTAGAAAACCGCGTATTTACGCGGTTTTTTCGTGTTTTTACCCATTCGCCAACAGATTCGGCAACAAATATCGGATTTTACTGCTTGTATTATCGACTCATCATAGCATCAAAGGCACCTTCATCCGACGCGCTGGCATATGCAATCAGCGACATATCTTCGTTCTTGTGTCCCATCAACTTTTTGGTGACAGCAGGGTTTATGCCGGAAAGCCCCAGGGGGGACGATTCACAGAAAAAGAGACCCGCATGACCGGGTCTCCAAAGCTTCATGTATTGATCGGATTTGCTTTTTACTTACTGTTTTTTGCGGCCAGCCATTTCCTGTGCGATACAGTGCGCATGACACGGATCGCCACCTGTTCGCCCTCAAAGGTGAATGGATTCAGGCCGGTCTCTTTCCAGCCGGCGATGGCATCTTCCGCATCCTGCATGAAATCTTCTGCGGACATCAGTCCGTAAAGACGGGTGGGAATGACATAGAAGGGTACTTCCGGATGCGCCGCCGCAAGTTTCTTCGCTTCATGCTGGAGATGCGGGCAGAGCATGACGATATCCACGCCTTCGACTGTTCCGTCCGTCCCGATTCCGCCGAAATCAAACGGTTTGTATTCATAATGTACATCAAGGTTCTTTTCGTTTGCGTCTTTGTTCAGCTGTGTGACAAGGGCACTGGATGAGAATCCGGCACCGCAGGTGATCATGATTTTCAGCATATGGCCTCCTCTTTACGATTGCATTATAGAGGTGGTGCTTTCCACCAGGTCAAGGATGAAATCACAATTCTTTTAAATGTATAATAAATAGTGTGACAGGGCAGGAATAATCATGAAATATACGCAGAAAGACATATGCAGGCTTCTGAACATCACGAGAGAAACTCTGCGTTTCTATGAAAAGAAAGGGATCATCTGTCCGGAGATCAACCCGGATAATCTGTATCGTTTTTATGATGATTATCAGTTTTACCTGATCGCTGAATGCAAAAGGCATCAGGCCAACGGATTCTCCATAGACGAGATCGTTCAGATGCTGAAGGAAGACAATCTGGAAAGATTTACTGACCGTATTGCGCGCAGACAGGAGGAAATGGTCATAGAGATAGAGCGGCTCAGGAAGGCAAATGAATTGCTGACGATCTGGCTGGACCACCTCAGCAGCATACATACAAAGCTGGGTAGTTTCGAACCGGGATGGCAGGGAGATGTTTTCTTTGTTCCCCAGAGAGAAGGTGCAAGTCTGAAACTGGATGAAGACAGTGTCGGTGCGAGCAGATATGTCATGGGCAACCTGAAAGTGACGTTCATGATGGCATACTGGCCGGACATTACAAAACAGACATACGAATGGGGATTCGGAATCTACAGATGGATGGCAGAACCGGATACCGTAGATCTCCTTGAGGGGATGGATGTCAGGATCGGCAAAGCCATAACGGGGATCATCGACGCCGGCAGTGCGTGGGATCTTGACAGGTCTGTCCTTGAACCGGTTCTGAAAGAAGCGGAAGACCGCGGTCTGCAGCCGTCAGGCAGCTGTGTAATGATCAATCTGGCAATGACCCGTGAAGAAGACGGCATACACAGGTATTTCGAAGTATACCTGCCTGTACAGTGGTGATCATCCATCCGGATCTTACAATGACCGAAGAGGCAGGATTCCCAGGCAGCTGATGAAAAACCGGAGAAGAGTCATAAAGTCAAAAAAGCTTCTGAAATCGTCAGTTTTACTAAAGAAGTAATCAAAGAAATCAAAAAACTGGACAAATATACACAGAGAATGGTCACTTCGTGGATTCGGAAAAATCTTGAAGGAATTGATGATCCACGAAGGATTGGGAAGGCTCTGGCAGGAAATAAACGAGGATATTGGCGATATCGAATTGGAGACTATCGTTTGATCTGTACAATTGAAGATGAGAAGCTGGTTATCATCGCACTGAATATCGGGCCTTCAATGTGCAGGACCGACTTTTGGGACCGACCTGAAAAAATATAACTGTAATAACGGGGAATTCGCTCATAAATGGAAGAATTCGCCCGTAAAAGAGGTCATAAAACAGTATAAATCCTATAAGATTACGCTGTTCCAGACCCCCTCAGCTCCACTTATGGAAAGGGACTGTTAAAAGCCTCCGATGTAAAATCGGAAGAAAAAGACAGCTCCTATTCTTCTAAAAAAGAGTAAAAACGGCTCTGGGAATTGAATGAAGAACAGGCGACTGCCGGAATGACGGCAGCCGCCTGTTTTGACGGTATACCCGGCTTGGACAATCAGCCTGGTGTGGATCTTGTTCTTCTTGGCTGCGGCACTATCCGCCGGCCGTCTCTTGGACTGATTGTTACAGTCAAGGACTTTATAGAGATTTTTCTTGTGCGGAACCTGCGACAGAATTCAGTATTACCTGTAAACAGCTGCGTCATATCGTGAAATACATGCTGCGGGAGGAATCATTTATTGATTCTGAGAATAACAGATAGTTCCGGTTTTCAAAAGGCTTCTGCTGTGAACTTAACCGCACAGATCACGAGATCATCTCACTGAATGAACAGAAAAGAAGCTGCGGACGATGACTTGGTCACGGTTGTCATTCAGAAGTTCTTCTTCGATAACACTCAGGATTTACCTGATCTTCCGCATGAGGAGATCGGGAAGAACGGAAGACTGATCGAGGCTGCCGCCAAAGCGACGGACATTCCGGAAGAATACTTCAGGGATCACGAATGCCTTAACACCGGCAGCTTCAAACATACCGGTGTACAGGCTTTTTCTGAATAGCAGAGTTTCGATATACACTGCTGATATTTAATTACAGGTATATTCCTTACATTTCTTCACAGAAAAAGTGAACCTCATCCGTCGGGCTGACTTCAGAGGCTCACTTCAGTGTGATGTCTGATTAAGCGGTTATGATTTCGATCTGCTGTTCTGTGAGTTTTTTCCTGATGTCATCCGGTATTTCTGAATCCGTCAGAACGGATACCTGATGGCGGGAAAGATTCAGCGGAACAGTTCCGGCCGCATTGAACTTTTCACTCTCAGTCAGAATGACGATCTGTTCAGCCGAAGCGGACATGTCGCGGACCGCCTGGGCACGCATCTGGTCTTTGTTGGTGAAGCCGGTTTTTTCACTCCATCCATCGGTGCCGATCATGCAGTATTTCACGTGATAGTTCATGATACAGTCGCGGATCATCGGACCGACCAGGCATTGTGATTCTTTCTGATAGATACCGCCAAGCAAAACGATCTGTCCATTGGCCTCGGGACGGATATAGTCTGCGATAAAGGCGCTGTTTGTCACGATTGTGACATTCTTTTTTGTCCGCGCAATGGTAAGCGCCGCCAGGGCACAGCAGCTTCCGTTCTCAATGAATACTGTGTCGCCATCCTGGATCAGTTCTGCGGCTTTCTCTGCGATCTTTGTCTTTTCTTCATAATGCCAGGCAAGCCGGCTGTTGATGTCATCCTCGCTGCTGAGTTCCGCAAACCCGTGCACACGCCTGATCAGATGCATTTTCTCAAGCTGATCCAGATCTTTGCGGATTGTGACCTGAGAAACGCCAAGCAGGGCGGACAGTTCTGTCACTTCGATTCTTCTGCGGTCAACCAGCAGACTCAGGATCTCTTTTTCTCTCTGTTTTTTCATAGATACTCTGCTTTCATTTTATGCGTAATCACTTACAAATGAAATCAAAAGAAAGCTGTGATGTCATTGTCAATGAATACATGGCGGTAGTTTTCCAGATCTTCCCGATGATAGGCGCTGACATCCTTATAGGCATATTCACGGCCGAGCTGCTCATATTTATTTTCGCCGAACTGGTGGAAGGGCAGCAGCTGACATTTTGTGCCTCCTGCCTCTTTGATGACCCGGGCAAGATTCTTTGCGTCATTGAGCGAATCGTTGAATCCCGGAATGACAGGAATTCTGGGCAGGACATCTTTGCCTGTTTCAATGGCATATTTCAGATTGGAAAGGATCAGCTCATTGGGGACTGCGGTTCCTTCTTTGTGTTTCTGTGAGTCCCAGTGCTTGACATCAAAGAGAATCGTGTCGAGATTTTCAATGACTTCAGCGAATACTTCTTCTTTGGCAAAACCGGTGGTTTCACAGCATGTATTCAAGCCGTTTTCCTTCGCCGCTTTCAGAAGAGCTGCCGCAAATTCAGGCTGGGCCAGCATTTCACCGCCGGACAGTGTGATTCCGCCGCCGCTTTCCTCATAGAATGGCAGATCCTGCATGACAACATCCATGACTTCTTTGACCGTCTTCCGTTCGCCCTCATTTTTCAGAGCCTTGCCGGGGCATTCATGGAAACAGTTTCCGCAGCCATTGCATTTTGAAGAATCAATGGAGATTCTTCCTTCCTTTAAGCTGACTGCCTGATGAGGACAGACTTCAATACAGTGATGACAGCCGACGCATTTCTTCTCATCCCACATAATCTCCGCTCTGACTGACTGGCTTTCCGGATTGGCACACCATCTGCATCGCAGGGGACATCCTTTTAAGAAGACGACCGTGCGGATTCCGGGACCGTCATTGACGGAGAATTTCTGAATATTGAACACAATACCGCTGTCTTTAGTCATACTGAATCACCTCACATCCATAGAATACGTGTGCGAAGGCTACTTGTCAATCCAAAAAGTTACGAATGAAACATATATACATTACAAATATAAAAATTGATATTGACATTCTTTTGACTGTCAGCTATATTATGAATGCAACGAAACAAAAACAACTTACGAATGAAAGGAAAAGACAGTATGGAAAACAGGGAACACTTTGGATCACTGACGGAAAGAATGCAGGCATTCCGCGAGGAAGTTCTGGATGAAAAGCCTTATGTCGATGCGGAAAGAGCTGTTCTGGTCACACAGGCTTACGAAGAAAACAAAAACCAGCCGCGGGTCATGATGAGAGCACTCATGCTCAAAAAGATCCTTGAAAACATGTCTGTCTATATTGAAGATAAAACACTGCTTGCCGGCAATCAGGCTACCAAGAACAGAAACGCTCCGGTTTTCCCGGAATATACACTGAAGTTCGTCATCGATGAACTGGATCTCTTTGAAAAAAGAGACGGCGATGTCTTCTATATTACGGAAGAAACAAAAGAACAGCTGAGATCCATCGCTCCTTTCTGGGAAAACAACAACCTCAGAGCCAGAGGTGAAGCGCTGCTTCCGGATGAAGTTTCCGTCTTCATGGAAACAGGCGTCTTCGGAATGGAAGGCAAGCTGAACGCAGGCGATGCCCACCTGGCAGTCAATTATGAAAAGGTTCTGAAGGAAGGACTGAAAGGATACGAAAACAGGACAAGGACCCTCAAGGAAGGACTTGATCTGGCCGATCCGGAATCCATCGATAAATATGTCTTCTATAAAGCTGTGCTGATTGTGATCGATGCGGTTCATACATTCGCAAAGAGATACAGTGCTCTGGCGGCTGAGATGGCCGAAAAGGAAAGTGATCCTGCC
Source organism: uncultured Erysipelotrichaceae bacterium (assembly GCA_902761625.1). Lineage (GTDB taxonomy): Bacteria > Bacillota_I > Bacilli_A > Erysipelotrichales > Erysipelotrichaceae > Bulleidia. The sequence continues at coordinate 8,887 of CACWLH010000069.1, read as the reverse complement.
AGAAAAGCAGAACTCGAAGAAATGAGCAATATCTGTGCAAGAGTTCCTTATGAGCCGGCTGCTTCCTTCAAAGAAGCTGTCCAGTCCGTCTGGTTTATCCAGCTGATTCTGCAGATTGAATCCAACGGTCATTCCCTGAGTTACGGACGGTTTGATCAGTATATGTATCCGTATTTCATCAATGACATCCGGAACGAAAGAATCACAAAAGAGCAGGCACTGGAACTGCTGACATGCCTCTGGATCAAGACACTTACCATCAATAAAGTCAGAAGCCAGGCTCACACTCTCAGCTCTGCCGGTTCCCCGATGTATCAGAACGTTACGATCGGCGGACAGACAACAGATAAAAAGGATGCCGTCAATGAATTAAGCTTCCTGGTTCTTCAGTCGGTGGCTCAGACAAGACTGACCCAGCCGAACCTGACAGTCAGATATCACGCCAATCTTAACAAACAGTTCTTCGATGAATGCATTGAAGTCATGAAACTCGGCTTCGGCATGCCGGCCATGAACAACGATGAGATTATCATTCCCTCCTTCATCAACTGGGGTGTCAAAGAAGAAGACGCTTATAACTACAGTGCGATCGGCTGCGTGGAAACAGCTGTTCCGGGCAAGTGGGGCTACCGCTGCACAGGCATGTCCTATGTCAACTTCCCGAGACTTCTTCTCTGTGCGATGAACAACGGTGTTGATCTGACAAGCGGAAAGAGATTCACAAAGGGATACGGTTATTTCACGGAATGGAAAGACTTCGATGAACTGATGGCGGTCTGGGACAAGACAGTCAGAGAGTTCACAAGATACAGTGTCATTGTCGAGAATGCGATTGACAAGGCAAGCGAAAGAGATGTGCCGGATATCCTCTGTTCCGCTTTGACCGATGACTGCATCGGCAGAGGAAAGACGATCAAAGAGGGCGGTGCGGTTTATGACTTCATCTCCGGTCTGCAGGTCGGCATCGCCAATATGGCGGACTCTCTTGAGGCAATCAAGAAGCTTGTCTATGATGAAAAGAAGATCACGCCAAAACAGTTATGGAATGCCATTCTTGATGACTTCCAGAGTGAGGAAAACAAGCGGATTCAGGCGATGCTCATCGATGCGCCGAAGTACGGCAATGACAACGACGAAGTTGATCAACTTGTCGTAAAAGCCTATGACAGCTACCTGGATGAAATCAGAAAGTATCCCAACACAAGACATGCAAGAGGCCCGATCGGCGGCATCCGCTATGGCGGCACATCTTCCATCTCAGCCAATGTCGGCCAGGGTATGGGAACCATGGCAACACCGGATGGCAGAAATGCCCGCGAACCGCTGGCGGAAGGCTGCTCACCGGCGCATAACGCTGACAAAAACGGACCGACCGCTGTCTTCAAGTCTGTCACGAAGCTTCCCACGGAAAAGATCACAGGAGGCGTGCTTCTGAACCAGAAGATGACACCGCAGATGTTATCGACTGAAGAAAACAAACAGAAGCTGGAGATGCTGCTGAGGGCATTCTTCAACAGACTGCATGGTTATCATGTTCAATACAACATCGTATCGAGAGAAACACTTCTGGATGCCCAGGCACATCCGGAAAAGCATAAGGATCTGATTGTCCGTGTTGCCGGCTACAGTGCATTCTTCAATGTCCTTTCCAGAAAGACACAGGACGACATTATCGGCAGAACAGAACAGTCGCTTTAAAAGGAAAGAAGGAACGAAAGATGAAACTGTTTATTGATGATGCAAATCTTGAAGCCATCAAAGAGATCAATGAGTACTATCCGGTTGACGGAGTCACAACCAATCCGTCCATTCTCGCCAAGGCGAAAAGAGACCCAAGAGAAACCCTGAAGGCAATCCGGGAAATCATCGGTGAAGACAAGATTATTTTTGCCCAGGCTGTCGATCTCACATTTGAAGGAATGATCAAAGACGCTCATATGATTGTTGAGCTTCTGGGAAAGAACACCGTTGTCAAGCTGCCTTCCACACCGACCGGCTTCAAAGCGATGATGGCTTTAAAGAAGGAAGGGATCGCAACCTGCGGCACTGTTGTCTATACACCGATGCAGGCGTATCTGGCCGCCAAGGCAGGAGCCTCCTATGTCGCACCATATGTCAACCGCATTGACAATATGGGTTATGACGGTGTCAGCGTTGTGCAGCAGATCCAGGATATTCTTGACAATAACGCGATGGACTGCGAGGTGCTCGCCGCTTCCTTCAAGAACAGTCAGCAGGTGCTTGAGCTGGCTGAATACGGTGTCGGCAATGCGACCTGCGCCGCAGATGTGATCAAGGGATTCGTGAAGAATCTCGCCATTGACGGAGCGATCCAGGATTTCGTCGATGACTTCAAAGCTCTCACAGGCAAAACATCCATGTCTGATCTTGACTGAAAAACAGAAAGAAGGTCTGAAAGCCTTCTTTTTTGGTTGATCAGGTAAAAAAAAGGAGGATGGTCATCCTCCTGGTTCACTCAGTCGCCTGCTTCAGGCAGACAGTGCATATGGGTTCTTCCCAATACCCGGAAACCTTCCGCTCTTCCTTTGAAGCTGCGGATGCCGAAATCATAGGATCGCAGTTTCAGATAGAGGGAGATGGATGAGATGTCATCACATCCTTCCGGAAACTGGCTTTTGTGGATTCCGAAGATGGATTCGATCTGTTTTGAAAAATACGGAGCGGTTCTGATGAAACGGTTTGGCTTTGCGCTCATGTAGAAGGCTATGGCTTTTACGGGAGCGCTTTGTGCGCCGTATTGTTTCATGATCTCATCAAAGGGGGCGAGGAATGCCAGCTGTCTGGCTGCCTTGCCGGTATTGAGATGATCAATATGGCATTCGCTTGTCACCGAGGGATCCGGTGCGAAGATGATATCCGGTTTCTTTTCGCCGCACACTTGGGCAAGGGATCTGAACAGATCTTTCGGGTCATAGAAGCCGCCGTCGGAAAAGTTCAGGAATGTCACATCATTGACGCCGAGCAGTTTCGCGGAAGCGATGGATTCCTGTCTGCGGATTTCAATCAGCTTTTCGGGAGTCATTCCTTCCGGCGCATGTTCAAGTCCGTATCGGCCATCCGTGCAGATGACAAATGAGATCTGTTTGCCCTGATCCGCAAGTGCGGCAATGGTCGCACCGGCACCGATTTCAATGTCATCGGGATGCGGCCCGATAAACAGATAACGCTCAAATGAATCGATCTGCGGGAACGGCGCGGCAAATCTCAGAATGGTTTTTGTCAGGCTCATACGGTCTTTTCCTTCTGCCGTGCTTCGAGTTCTGTGCAGATGCGCTCATATTCCGCCTCATCCAGAATATATTTCTTCCGGTACAGAACATAGGATGCATACATGAACAGGAAGGGGAGAACGGTCATGACAACCAGAAGACCCATTGACTGACCGCTCTGCACACTGCTGAGCAGTTCCGTGATCGCATCGGCTTTTGCTTCGGCGCTCATCTGTCCCGCATTGGCAGCCTGCTCAAATTCCGAAATGCCGTTGGTATATTTGAGAATGCCGAATGTGATATAGGTCAGATTGGCAATGGCCACCGTCAAAGCGGATGCCATTTTGGTGAGGAAAGGTCTGAGCGAACCGATGATCGCCTCATCTCTGACGCCATGCTCATATTCGTTGTATTCGACGGTGTTCATGATGGAAATCATCATGATCAGATAGAAGCCGTACTGGCCGAAGTTGGCAAGCATGTATCCGAATGTTAGAATGCCGAATTTAATACCGGAAGGCAGCGACATAAAGCCTGCGCCAAGCATGAGAACATAGCCGGCGGTTGAGATGATCATCAGATAATCCATCAGCTTTTTCCTGCCGAATTTTTTGGAGATGGCCGGATAGAAAACCATCAGGAAGCCGGTAACCAGCATGCCGAGCATCTGGAACATGGTAAAGAAGACACCCTTGTAGCCAAACTGCACATAGATATAAGTCTGGCCGATACCGGAAAGAACGATACCGTTGCCGATCTGCTGAAGCAGGAAGATCACAGCAATCCAGATCAGCTGGCTGTTTCCGGTGATCGTGGAAAAGATCTTTTTGAAACTGACCGGAGGGGCGGGCTCATCATTTGCATTTCTTTCTTCGGTGACTCCGAAAATCGTAAAGGCAAGAAACGCCGGACCGAGAATGGCAGCGGCCAGCGCCACGATTCCGTAAGCAGTCACGGCATTGCCGCCGATCGCGCTGTCACCGGCTGTGAACATCGGAATCAATGATGCCGCCAGCATGCCGCCGATACCGGCAAACAATGTGGCTCTGGAAGTGAATTTGTTTCTGGTGTCCGCATCCGAGCTTAAGGCCGGAACCATTCCCCAGTAGGAGATATCATGCATGGTATAGGTGATGCTGTAGGCAAAATACATCAGACCGAAGAAACGGACAAATGCCCACCCCTGCAGCTTCGTGTTGAACATCGCATAAATCACCAGTGAGGTGGTCAGGATACCGATCAGAAGCCATGGCTTGAATTTGCCCCATTTTGTTCTGGTGCGCTCGATGATGTTGCCCATGATGGGATCGTTGAGTGCGTCAAACACACGGGCGGCCACCATGATTGCGGTGATTGCCGAAAGCTGGGCGGCGTCGAGCTTTCTTGTAAAGAGCACAAAGGCAAGCAGATAGCTGGTGACAAGGTTGTACATGATATCGCGTCCAATCGTGCCGAGAGGAAACATCAGAAGATTCTTTTTCGTGATTTTGTCATTGTTATGCATAAAACTGCTCCGTTATCATTACTTCCATTATCACTCAAAAAATCCGAAAGTGTGACATGATACATGTGCCGGATCAGGTAATCTGAGAATGTTCAGTATCAGTGAGATGAATTCTGTATAATAAAGACAAACAACACACCCGGGAAAAGACAATGCTGAAACTGGAACGAATCACCGCAGACAATCTTGAACTGGCCGTATCCGTGCAGGAAACGCTTTTTCCGTCTGAAAGCGGAAGGGTGAATTTTGAGGAGTCGGTCAACGGCACGACGGATTATGAATATTATCTTCTTTATGACAATGAGACATGCGCGGGTGTGATCGGCATTTACAGTGTAGAAGAAGATCCATGCAGCGCATGGCTTGGCTGGTTCGGCATTCTCAGACAGCTCCGAAGAAAACATCTCGGGTCTGAAGCTTTGAAAAAGTTTGAACAGATGGCAGCCGCAAAGCATTTCCGCTATGCGCGCTTATATACAGACGAAGAAGACAATGACACTGCCATTGCCTTTTACAAAGCCAACGGCTATACACCCGAACCGTACCGGAATGAGGAAGATGAGCTTTGTCTGAAATACAGAATGCTGATCTTTTCAAAAACCCTTTGCGATGAACCTGTTCCGTTATGGAATCACCGCAATATCCATCTGACTTCACAGATCGCAAAACAGGAAGCGGGAAAACGCAGCGCCTACCTCAAAAATGAGACGACTGAAGGTGAATGATCAGCATTCCATTTCTGATCAGCTTCCCTGATGAAGATAAGAAACTGAACAAAGGAGAAAAACATGGAAATCAAATGGAAACCGGATTCTGAAATTTCAGTCTCATCAAAGAACGGTGAAACCGTCATATCCGCAAACCGTGAGGGCATGATGACACTGGCCGGTATTTTCAAAACGTTTGCGCATGAGACACCGGGCACTCATCTTCATCTGGATTCATACAACGGTCTGGAAGAAGGATCGGATGAGATGATCATTGAAAGAATCGCGGATCACGAAGAAACGGAATCCGATGATGCCATGAAGGATTTTGTTTTTCTGGATGAATACATTCCCGATGCGATATTTGAAATCCGTTATGCGACTTCGTTCAATTTCATCGGAGAAAAGATTGACGGATATGAGGAAGCCATTGCTCTATGCACAAAAGAGGCAGCCGCTGCCCTGAAAGCAGTGAGTGATGAGATTGGGAAACTCGGATACAGGCTGAAGATCTTCGATGCTTACCGGCCGCAGAGGGCAGTGGATCATTTTGTGCGCTGGGCAAAAGATCCGCATGATATCCGTATGAAGGAATTCTTCTATCCTGAACTGGACAAGAATATTCTGATTCCGCAGGGCTATATCGCAGAGCGTTCCTCCCACAGCCGGGGCAGCACGGTGGATGTGACACTGTTTAATATGAAAGAGGGAAGAGACGCGGACATGGGCGGTCCGTTCGATTATTTCGGACAGCGTTCGCATCCGGACTGCCGTGATATCACAGAGTCACAGTTCAGCAGCCGCATGTTATTGAGAGATGCGATGATGCGCCATGGCTTTGTCCCGCTGGAAACGGAATGGTGGCATTTCACCCTTGACGATGAGCCTTATCCGGACACATATTTCGATTTCCCCTTATGCAGGAAAAAATGACTGAACCATACAGAAAAAAGGAGGCAGACAATATGATCATCCGTCAGATCCGCAACGCGACATTGAAAATCACATATGCAGGATACACCTTTCTGACTGACCCGTGGCTTTCCGGCAAAGGTACAGGCTTCAGCGCAAGAACCGTCATACCCGAAATGGCAGACTGAAAAATCCCCTGTGCGATCTTCCCGATACACCTGAAACATTCTTGAAGGTGTGGATTTCTGCCTTGTTTCGCATATTCATCCTGATCATATTTCAACGGATTATATGCCGTTATCGATGAGAATGATTGCCCAGGATGAGGAAGACTGTGAAAAGCTCAGAGAGATGGGTTTCACATGCACGCAGACATTTGAAAATGATCTGCTGGTGATTGGAAATATCCGCATTCACAGAACGGATATCAGAGCTTATGCGGATGCGCATGGGCTTGCACAGGTCATGATTCCGTCGGATGGTGAAACAATCAGGCTGTAAATCATTTATCTTTCAATGACAGGGCTTCGGTCCTGTTTTCTGTATGATTTCACTGCCATGCAAGGGTATCATCATCTTTTCAACAATTGGTTCTTAAAGTACAATGAATTCATGCTGAATGTGTTTCAGACAATCTGAAACGGCAATCGGGAAAGGGGAATGGCATCGCAGAAATGTGAATGCCTTTATGTGATTATGAGACTGAAAAAGGGCGTCATTATTATTCCGGTCGTGCTGGCGCTGTTAGCCGGAGGCGGATATTTCGGATACACGAAATATCAGGAGTATCTGGCTGAGCAGGCAAGGCTTGAGGAAGAAAAGAAGAGAGAAACACTCTATGTCTCCTCGGAAGAAAAATCCATTGAGATTGACCGCAGAGACGGGGAAGGGACATTGACCCTGGTCCGCGGAACTCCGGTGGAAACCCGGGTGGTACCGCTGATTGTCAAGGAAAACGAAGAAGATGAGAATGAGGTGGGAAAGGAATACCGCCTGGTTTTCATCGATGATGTCGAATATCTCATGACGGATGATCAGCTGTGCAAAGATCCCAAAGACGCAGTCAAGGAAAAGAGCGGTTTTGTCACACTGCCATGTGTGCTTTATAAAGACCCGAGCGGTCCGGCCATTGCCGGTATGGCTTCAAAAGGCTCCCAGGCGGAAATCACAGGCTTTGCCAATCTGCTGGCGGATGGCGGCATTGACCGTTATCAGGTCAATGTGGACGGTCAGCAGGGTTATATCAGAAGCGAATACCTTGTCAAAACTGCCGAAGAAGTCAAGGATACCGTGGAAGCCTTCCAGTATGAACGCGAAGACCTCTATGGCGGCGGCAATGCCTATACACTGGAATATCCGGATCTGCCCAAACCTGACTTTGCGGATAACCATATGCCAAGAGAATGCCGTACACTTTATCTGAACAAGGCATGTATTGAATATATCGATGATTATATCGAGATTGCCAATAACAGCGACGTCAACGCCTTCATCATTGACATCAAGGAAAGTGACGGTCCGGCCTATGAGTCACCGGTGATCCAGCAGAACAGTCCGACCTCCTATCAATATGCCTTCAATACGTTCGATGCTTACAAGGCTGCCATTCAGAAGTGCAAGGATGCGGGCATCTATGTGATCGGACGGATTGTCACCTTCAAGGATGACCTCTATGCACAGGACCATCCGGAAATGTGTCTGGTTGATACAGCCAGCGGATCTCCGTATATGCTGGCAAGCGCCTACTGGCCTTCTCCTTATCAGAGATCTGTCTGGGAATACAATATCCGCCTTGCCATTGAGGCGGTCGAGGAAATGGGCTTCAATGAAATCAATTTCGACTATATCCGTTTCCCGGATATGATCGATCTGGTCATCGACGGCATCGATTTCAGAAACGGCTATGGCGAAACCATGGCACAGGCCATCAACAGATTCATGCTCTATGCAAGGGATGAGCTGCATGAGCGCGGTGTATATATGTCCGCGGATGTGTTCGGTGAGACCTCCAATGATTATGTCTGCGCATACGGACAGTACTGGCCGATGATGTCCAACATCGCCGATGTCATGTGTGCAATGCCTTATCCGGATCATTTCGCAATCCACGACTACGGCATTGAACAGGCAGTATGGGAAGTTCCTTATCAGCTGCTCTACTATTGGGGACTTTATGTCAATGAACGTCAGGCCGAAACTCCCAATCCAGCCAAAGTGCGCACCTGGATCCAGGGCTTTGACACAACATGGCAGGAGCCGCAGGTGGAATATACTGTCGATAAGATCAATGAACAGATTGAAGGCCTTTATGCCAACGGTCTGGATGACGGATACATGGTATGGAATGCGCCGAGTGAGCTTTACCGCTATTGGTCATACGTACCGGCTTTCCACGAAAGAATCAGTGAATAACCGGAATTGAGAAGAAAAAGGGTTTGCCGTAATATGGCAATGCCAGTAACTTTTCCGGCTTGACAATTTAAATGTTTTAGCAGGGTGCTCCAGTTAACCTGGGGCATCCTTTTTTTACACTT
>CACWLH010000068.1 GCA_902761625.1 uncultured Erysipelotrichaceae bacterium | reverse complement strand
CTCTGGGTTCGATTCCCAGAGCCGTTTTTACTCTTTTTAGAAGAAAAAGAGCTGTCTTTCCTTCCGATTTTTCATCGGAGGTTTTTTAACAGCCCCTTTAATGACACAATGATTTGAGAAAGGCCATCAGTTCCTCCTGACGGCTTTTTTCCGCTTCGAAGAGATACCAGTTTTCTTCGGCACGGCTGCTGTCTGTGAACGTGCACCGATAACGTTCCGGTGTTGTTCCGTCAAGCATAATGATGGCGGGATCAGACGGTTTTTTCCGTATAAGCTCTCCGCTCTCAATCAGTTCTTTCAGTTTTGCGATCTGCTCATCGCTCAGCTGTTTTTCGATTTCCTTTCGGTTTGAACGGAAATCAAACCATGCCGCGCTGAACGAAGCGCCGTCCTCATCAAAGATGACAGAGCACGCATCAATCATATCCGTTCCTGTTTTTTGCATCATGGTGCTTTCCGAAGTATAGGAGAAGATACGAGGGCTTCTTCCTTTCACGCTGCGGGTCTCTTCAGGGGGATAGTAATCCGACGCTTTAAAGACTTCACTGAAACCTTCCGAGATTTTCTTTCCCGCCTCATCCAGGTATCTGACATGAATGCACATTTCACCATAATAATCATTGGCATATGCGGTATAGGCTGTCAGATCGCTGACCGGATAAGCATTGTAATCCGTTGTGATTTCTGTACTGACTTTAAACGGGGAATGATCTGGCCGGCATGCGCTGAGTGCGGCTTGCCGCGCGCCTTCAGGCATGTCAAATACCAGTCTCATTCCGCCGTACTGCATATCGAGCGCAATATTCATATTGTTTTCCTTTCCGCTGACATCCGGTTCATTGGTTGCTTCAGTGTGCCCCGCACAGCCGGCACACAGCAGTAAACTCATCAGCGTGCAGATGATCTTCTTCATAATTTCATAATAGCAGAGAAAAACCTCCGACACCTGTTTTTTTAAGATTTGGATTGAGTATAATTTGAATGGATTGAGGACAGCCTATGAAATCATCAGAATATATCAAGTGGATCATGGCACAGCCGCAGGATGGTTTTTCACTGCACCTTGTCAATGATGATCACATCAATGTCGAATCTTCCCATGCGGACGGGGAGATTCAGATCTATCATCTGGAATGCGATATCGTCGAGATGCGTTTAAGCAGCAGTTCCACACATGAAAACTTCTTCTTCCTGCACTTTGAACTGAAGGATGAGGATCATGCAAAGGGACTGTTCCGCGAGATGATGGACAGTCTGAAAAAGCATGAAAACAGAAAGACACTGCGTGTGCTGCTCAGCTGCACAAGCGGACTGACCACAAGCTTCTTCGCTTCAAAACTTGCCGAAGCAGCCGCAACCCTGTCACTGGATTATCAGTTTGAAGCGGTGGAATATGCGAAACTCTATGAAAACGGATTTGATTACAATGTCATTCTGCTGGCGCCTCAGATCGGCTACCAGTATAAAAAGGCAAAGGAGATCTTCGCCGATCAGACCGTCATTTCCATTCCCGCCGCCATCTTCGCTGCCTATGACGCAGGCGAAATGATCAGCCTGATCCAGAGTGAGGTAAAGAAAAAAAGAGCGGAGAAAGAGGATATCGCCATCGCTGAAGTCATGCGCGATATTGATCTCAACGCAGGCATGTTTGTCATCAACGTCACCCAGGATACCAACACCTCACGCTATCTTCAAAGGCTCTATGAGGCCGGAAAGGTGATCCATACCGAAGAGGTGATCAAGGAGAAAAACGCACTTGAGGATGTTCTGGACATTCTTGACACGGCCCTGAGAAGTCTGCGCAAGAACTTCCATGTGGACGCGGTATCCATCTCCGTGCCGGGTCATCTGAGAGTCAGCGATGTTGTGCACAGGATTGATTACGGTCAGCTTTCCGATCAGCTTAGCGAACATTGCGGACTGCCTGTCTATGTGCATCACAACACGGCCGCGGTTGCCTACGGCTATTATGCCCAGCAGGGCAAGTATGATATTGTCTCCTATCACTCCCAGCCCCGCGGCGCTTATGTCGGAGGCCAGGGATGCGTATACAGGGGTATGCCCATTGACGGCATGCATCAGCTTGGCGGAGAACTCGGACCTTTGTTCCGCGACCGCTGGCCTGAATATGAGGTAAGCAATGATGTGCCGGCTCCTGAAATTGTAAAACAGGTGCTGGTCAGCGCTCTGGTCGCACACATTTCGATGATCGCTCCGGAAGTGATTCTCATACGCAGCGAACTGACACCGGATATGAATGAAATCCGTGAGGAGCTGAAAAAGTATATGGATGAGGAGAACATCCCGGATCTGATCCATGTCAGGGATATCCGTGAATACGCATTGCTCGGCACACTTCTGTACGGCATGCGGAAATATAAATCCTCGGTCAGGAAACTTGTCAGATCCGTACAGGCGGAAAACAATTGAATAGAAAAATACAGAAAGAGGAAATCCTATGAGTGAAAAACTGATTCTCGGCTTCATCGGCAACGGAAAAAGCACAAACAGATATCATGCGCCGTTTATTCTTACCCGCAGAGACACCATTCAGATCAAAACCATCTGGGCCAGAAATCTGAACAAAACGGACTGGGCACGGATTGACGGAGTGCATTACACCGAAAACATCGATGAAGTGTTAAATGATCCGGAAATTGATGTTGTCGTCATCACGCTTCCTCATCATCTGCATTATGAATACATCAGAAAGGTGCTGGAAGCCGGCAAGAACTGCGTCTGCGAAAAACCCTTTGTCGAAACAAAGGCGCAGGCGGAGGAAGTCTTTGCGCTGGCAAAGGAAAAGGGACTGATGCTGCAATGCTATCAGAACCGCCGGTTTGACTCCGACTTCTTAACCGTGCAGAAAGTCATCGAAAGCGGAAAGCTCGGCGATCTTCTGGAAATGGAAATGCACTTTGACTACTACCGTCCCGAGATTCCCGAAAGCGTTCATGAATTCCATCCCGCCTGGAGCTATCTCTACGGTCATGGATGCCATACCCTTGATCAGGTGATCTCATACTTCGGCAAACCCGACCGTGTCCATTATGATGTCAGACAGCTGCTTGGCTCAGGCCGCATGAATGACTATTTCGATCTGGATCTTTACTATGGCATCCTCAAGGTTTCCGTCAAATCTTCCTACTTCCGCGTCAAGGAAAGACCTTCATTTGTCGTCTACGGCAAGAAAGGAATGTTTGAAAAGTATTACAAGGACAGACAGGAAGCGGATCTCAAGAAATTCTATCTGGCGGAAGGACATCCCGATTTCGGCCTTGACACACCGCGCGAATACGGCACCCTGATCTACTATGATGATGACAATGTCTATCACGAGGAGAAGGTTGTTTCCGTCAAAGGCGATTACGGCTATTACTATGACGCCCTTTACGAAACAATCAAAAACGGAAAGCCGCAGCTTGTCACACCCGAACAGACACTCATCCAGCTGGAGATGCTGGAAACCGGTGTCAAAGATCTGAAATGATTCAGGGCATCCGCGAAAACGGATGCTTTTTTCATGCATATTCACATGAATGCAGACAGAGAGAATTCCCGGATGATAAGATTAAACAGTAAGGATCAGCCATTATGAACAAAGACAATCACACGGAAACAGAGAGTGCATGCAGACTGTGGGCGATCAAAGACCCGCTGCTTCTGGAATATCATGATCACGAATGGTGCCGGATTTCCCATGATGACAGGCATATCTTTGAAATGCTCTGTCTCGAAGGGCAGAGCACCGGACTGTCATGGAGAACAATTATCAATAAACGTCAGGCATACAAAGACGCTTTCTTTGATTTTGATATCGAAAAATGCGCGGCAATGAGCGATGACTATCTTGAAAGCCTTCTGGAAAACAAAGATCTGATCCGCAACAGAAACAAGATCTTCAGTGTGCGCAAAAACGCCGTTGCCGCTCAGAAGATCATTGCGCAATACGGCAGTCTCGATGCTTATGTCTGGTCATATACAGACGGTAAAGTGATCATCGGAAACTGGAAAACTGGCGCGGAAATGCCCGTGGAAACAGAAATCTCCCGCCGTATGAGCAGAGATTTCAAAAAGCTCGGAATGGCTTTCGTAGGTCCGGTCATCACTTATTCATTCATGCAGGCAATCGGCATGGTGAACGACCATCTTATCGACTGCAGATTCAGATTTGATGACAGCGGGAATTGAGGAATGCGTATGAAAGAATACATCATTCAAAAACTGAACAAAGAAGAATGGAAGGGGACGCTTCTTCCGGTTGACTATACATCACAGTATTACTACGATATCCGGATTGAAAAAACAGAGGACGGATTCCGCATTCCCATCTGTAAAAAACAGTTTGAAACACCGTTCACGCATCTCAGTGAGGCGGGCGAATATCCTGACAGACTGTATGAGGACTGGTGGGAAGGGGCTTCCGCTTACGGAATTGTTGAAGACGGTAAACTCTTAGCCGCAATCGAGGTATGCCCCGAGGAATGGTCAAGGCGTCTGCTGATTACAGAACTGTTTGTCGCAAAAGAGATCCGAGGGCAGGGCTATGGCGGAAAGCTGATTGAGCTTGCAAAGCAGATCACAGTTCAGAACCAATACCGCACATTAATGCTGGAAACCCAGTCTTCCAATGTCAATGCGGTGGATTTCTATCTGCATGAGGGTTTTACCTTGATCGGCTTTGACAGCTGCTGCTATACAAACAGAGATATCGAACGAAAAGAAGTCCGTTTCAACATGGGCTGGTTTCCGGAAGCCGCAGAATAATCGCGCAGCTTCCTGATATGACAAAAAGAGAAAGCATGAATCGCTCTGAAACTTTTGGCTTGCAGGTAAATGCTTGCATATATATGTTCATCATTTTTGAAAGACACTGAACGAAAGAAAATACGGAGGAGAAAAATGGTCAGAAGAGCAGAAAAACACGCGCATCATCTCCCTGTATCCAAAGAGATGGAAGCCGTCATGAAGAAACATCTGTCCGCAAAATATACGGATGCACAGGTGAATGAATACTGGCAGAAGATTCTTGCGCAATATGAATCATTTTTAAAAGATCTTCCGGATTTCGGCGGAAAGAAAAGCCGCCATAACGGACCGGGCGGAACTTATGACTGCATCTCTTTGTTCGCATATTATGAAATGCTGAATCATGAACCGGACATTGACGAACTCTATGAGATGAACTGTGAGGTCTTCCTGCCTGAATTCAGGAAAATGGCCGGTATCGTCAATGCAAACAGACCGCTGCTTCGCAGGCTTCTTCATCTCGCATTTGTGCTGACCGCAAAAACAGACGAAGGCAGAGAAGGCGGCTATATCATGAAAGTGGAACCTTACCAAAAGGATGGAGTCCGGTACCGGTTCGACAGATGCCCGATTGCGGAATTTGCAAAAGCTCACGGCTATCTGAATATCATGCCTGCCTTCTGCAACAGCGACTATCCCGCAATGGAGTATATCAACGCCGCATTGATCCGCAAACATACATGTGCCAACAGCAACGTTTGTGATTACTGGATTGTCGGTGACCAATCAGCTGAAGCAAAAGCGCATCCGAAAAAGAGGGATGACAAAGGATACTGGTACAACGATTGATTCCGTTTGCCGGACTGTCAACCACGATTTGTGAGGTTAGCTATGGGATTCATATCGTTCAATGAAAACTACTACCGCAGAAAGCTGGAAGATTATGAGAATAAGAATCTTTCCGGTGCAGACATCCTTGAAGCAAAACAACTGCTGAAAGTTCTGGATGATCTGACTGATGAAGGATATACAAATCTGAATGACACGATGGAAGCGGATTTTTCATGTCTTACAAGACTGAGAGCCGTTCTGCACCGATGCGGGGAATCACCGTTTCCGATCGATCAACAAAGACTGGCCGATACCATTTACGGAACATGTGAATACGAACTTGAGAAACTGCTTGGAAATCTGATTGAAGAAGCTGAAAAACACGGCAGTGTTTCCGCCAATCCGTTCCTTGAAGAAATATACAGGTACTGCGAATGGATCGGATATGATGAAGATACCGCCTATGTTTTTCTGCTGAGGGATGCATTATTGCCATATGTTTTCTTTCGCAGCAGAGGCAGAGACAATCTCCATCCATGGCTGATCAGCCGCCGTTTTCTCGAAGACATCACAGAAACGGAATATGTGGATGATGATATACGCCTCCCTTTATATGAAGCCCTGGAATCCGGTCATGTCCGGTTTGATGAATATTCTGCTTATTGCAGGAAGAGAATACTTCCGGTTCTGAATGAACATCCGGAATTGAAAACCATCCTTCTCGAGCTTCTGAGTTCAATTCAGCAGGACAGGATCATCGTGGTCGAATCCGGCTATATGGGAACCATTCCGATGATGCTGAAAGCTCTGGATGAGAGAGTGGACTTCAGACTGTTCACGACAGCGCCTTTCCTGTATGAAACCTATCAGGACAGAATATTCTGCCGGAAATATGAAGATATCCGCAGATTTGAAACATTATATTCGCAGGATCTCTTCATGCGGTATTCTTCGTATCGCAGCGGGAAGTTCTATGTGAATGTATCCGCAGAGGAATCAGTGAAGGAAAAAACGCTTTCTGAAACAGCCAGGTTCACTCCGGTCCTGATCTGCAGCGGTTTGGATACAGTAAGGAAAAAAATAAAGGAATTGCCGTGATGAAAAGAGCTATTGTGATCGGAAGCCCGGGAGCGGGCAAAAGCACTTTTGCCAGAAAACTGAAAGATAAGACAGGTCTGCCGCTTTATTATCTGGACAGGATATTTCATAAACCGGACAGAACAACGGTTACCAGTGAGGAGTTCGACCGAAAACTGCAGACGATTCTGCAGACGGATCGCTGGATCATAGATGGAAATTACCAGCGGACTCTGCCATTGAGATTTGAAGCATGTACGGATGTTTTCTTTCTGGATTTTCCCTTGAATGAGTGTCTGGAAGGAGCTGCTTCACGTGTTGGTATGATCCGCGAAGATATGCCCTGGACAGAGCAGGAATTTGATCCCGAGTTTCGTCAATATATCCTGGATTTCCCGAAGGATCAGCTTCCAATAATCTATGAACTGATCAAACAATATCAGAATAGCCAGCGAATCATTATTTTTCATTCCAGAGAGGAAGCCGATCACTGGATTGATGGCTGCGGAAATCGGGATTTGTGGAGCTGACAGACTGGTACGAAAGGAAGCACCGGAGGAAGATAACATGAATGTGATTGAAGCAATTCACAGCAGACACAGTTACAGGGGGAAATATAAAAATAATCCTGTGCCAAGGGAAGACCTGATTAAAATCATGCAGGTAGGGCTGGACGCCCCGTCCGGTTGCAACAAACAGACGGTATCATTCATTGCAGTGGATGATCCCGAAGTTCTCTCAAAACTTCACAATGTGATTGATCCGCCGGTCGGCGAAACAGCTCCTGCCTCGATCTGTGTCCTGACACAGAGGATCAACGCATACCGTGACAGATGCTTTGCCGTACAGGACTATTCAGCTGCGATTCAGAATATGCTGCTGGCGATTGTTGAACTCGGGTATCAGAGCTGCTGGTATGAAGGACATATCACCGACGATGACAGAATCTGTGACAAGATGGCAGAGATCCTGAATGTGCCGAAAAATTATGAACTGGTTTGTTTTTTACCGGTAGGAGTTGCTGAAAGCGAACCGGCTATGCCGAAAAAGAAAGCATTAGAAGAAAGAGCATGGTTCAATTCTTTCAAACAAATGCAATAGCAGACAGAAGGGTGATCAGAATGGAAAAAATCATAGCTGCCTGCGGAAATGACTGCGCAGCCTGTCCAAGGTATGTGAAACATCCTTATGAGAAAACGGCAGATGAATTACATCATACAGCAGAGCTCTGGATGAAAATCGGCTATCGGGATCATATCGTGACAAACGAAGAGATTTCCTGCACCGGCTGCAAACCGGAAAACTGGTGCAGATATCATGTTGTAAAGTGCTGTGCCGAAAAGGGAATCTCCGAATGTGCGTCCTGTCAGGAATATCCCTGTGACAATATCAGGGACTGTTTTGAGGTCACTAAGTCTTTTGAACCAAAATGCCGTCAGGTCTGCACCGATGATGAATACCGCCAGTTAAAAAAGGCATTTTTCGAGAAGGAAATAAATCTTGGAAAAACGGATGAAGCCGGATGACAGAAACATTCCTTTGGTATGAAGGGGTGATTTCTCGATAAGAGAAATCAGGAGACAATATGCGTAAAGAACAAGAACAATTGAAAGCTGCCGGTGAACTGGCAGAAGTCAATCACCATAAGATTCATGTTTTCAGAACCGGAAACTCCGATCAGCCGAAACTTGTTTTCATGTCCGGATCAGGTACAGTCGCACCGGTTTACGATTTCAAAATTCTTTACGAGAAACTGAAAAATGATTTCCGGATCATCGTGATCGAGAAGTTCGGCTACGGGTATTCGGATCTGTGGGAAGCACCATGTGATATCGATTCTCTTGTGAACACGCAGAGAACTGCCCTGGATCAGCTTGGTGAGAAGGGACCGTACATCCTTGTTCCGCATTCCATGGCAGGAATCGAAGCAATCAGATGGATACAGATGTATCCCGAAGAAATAAAAGCATTGATCGGACTCGATATGGCTTCTCCCTTATCGTATGCAGAGTGGACGGAAGCGGATGTGAAAAGAAGAATCAGACTGATGAGCATACTGAAAAAGCTCAGGATGCATTCGCTGGCGACAATCCCGCATAATGACACACTGAGTGAGCATGACAAACGTCAGGTGAAGCTTCTGCAGAAACGGAATGCTTTCAATGACTGTTTCATCAATGAAGCGAAATACATTAAACAGAATGCCGCATTTACCGATGAACACGGCCGCATAAACTGTCCGGCCTTATTGTTCTGTTCAGACGGCACCCAGACATCCGGAAACTGGATCCAGAACCTGAAGACCTTCGCAGAAAGCATCAATGCGCAGCTGATCTGTTATGACTGCGGCCACTATATGCATTATTTCAAAAGCGAAGAGATCAGCGAGAGAATCAGGGAGTTTATTCAAAACAAGAACTGACCTTTTTATAACATCGGTCAGATCATGTAGCAGAGATTAACGATACTTCAGTGAAACCGGAACCGGCAGGTGAAAAGAATGGAAAAATGTGAATGGTGCAATCTGTCTGAAGAGGACAGACAGTTTCAGATATACGAAAGCAGAACATGGTCTGTTTTCCTTTCCGATGAACAGGATTATATCGGACGATGTATTCTGGTTTTAAAGCGTCATTGCGGTTCAATGTCAGAACTGAGTGGTGATGAATGGGAAGAGCTGCATAAACTGGTTTGCAAAGTAGAGGCATGCTTAAAGACTGTTTTAGGAGCAACCCTTTGCAACTGGAGCTGCCTGATGAACAGCTTTTGTAAAGAGTCAGATCCTCACCCTCATCTTCACATTCATGTCCGGCCAAGATACGCTCGGTCAGTAATCCTGAACGGCAGAACTTATACGGACAGTGAGTTCGGACACCATTATGCGCTGCACAAGAGCGGGGCAATTCCTGCTGAAGACAAGGATGAAGTATTTAACCGCCTGAAAAAATGGCTGAATTCAAATGTGTCAGGAAATTAATGAATCGAAGATTGCATAGATTCCGATCAATCGGAATTTGTGAAGAAATGAGGAACGTGTAAAGGAGAAATATCCCAATGAAAAAATGATGGCAGACCTTGCAGTACTTTCACCGCTGCCTACCGGATGCAGTGCCGAGAATGATAAAAATGAGCATGTTTCAAGCGGACAAACCGCAGCAGTACCCGGTACAGAAGGAGCTGATGACAGATGCGGGTGACTATACTTTCCATCATCGCAAATATTGCATATTGTGCTGTTCTGAATATGAATATTTATACTGACAAGGCAGTGATGCCAAACGGGGAGATCCGGGAGTGGCATCGCAGTCCGATTGCAAGACTGAGAATTGCAGATCAGTCATACCTGATATATCTGCAGATGATTCTTGCAGCCATCAGTATTATTTCATGTGTCCTGTTTCTGCTCGGAGTCCGTGAAAGAATAATCAGAACAATACAGCTGGTCAGTATAACAGGCTCTACAATCGTATTTATCATAATCATGATTGTCACCTCTGATTCGTATGCCAAATATGCCTGAGGTGCACAATGAAGAATTTCAATTTGCAGAGGTAAAAAACATGTTGGAAACATTAAGAGCGAGATTTCAGACAAACAAAAATCTTCATACAGAACTGAACTGGCCTGATGTGGAGAAGCGTCTGCTTGAAAATCCTGCATCCCTGGAAATATTGAGAAGGATGGAGGAAAGCGGCGGAGAGCCGGACACCATCGGCATTGACGAAAAGACGGGAAAGCTGATTTTCTGCGACTGCTCAAAGGAATCACCTTCCGGACGCAGAAGCTTGTGCTATGACGAAAAGGCATTACAGGGGCGTACCAAAAACCCGCCGTCAAGCAATGTGGAACGGAAAGCAAAAGAGATCGGCATATCGATCATGACCGAAGAGCTGTATCGCAGACTGCAGAGTCTTGGTGAATATGATTTAAAAACTTCAAGCTGGATCGCTACGCCTGATGATATTCGTACCAAGGGCGGTGCGCTCTTTTGCGAGAGACGTTATGGAATGGTGTTTACATTTCACAACAGTGCTGACTCGTACTATTCCGTACGCGGATTCAGAGGTTATATTCTTATATGAATTCATATTTGCAGAGCATTGTTATATCGGGCTTTGAGGATATGTATCGTGAACGATAATAATAACAGGAATCAAAAAAGCTCATTCAGTCTTCCAATCGGAATGTGGCTGCCTGTCGGGCTGTGCCTTGGAGTCGCATTGGGAAGTGCATTTAACAGCAGCGAAGATTCAGAAGATTCCGGATCCGACAAAGAAGAATGACAAAGCCGGATTTGCTGAGATCCGGGAACCGGTTTGCTTAACCGAAGGAGAATACAAAGAACATTCATTCACTGAACATACTGGCAGACGCAATATCCGATGCCGGCTCATGGCACTGGTGGCTGACCGGGGATGACATGGTTCAGGTACAGTTCTGTGATGTCATGCTGTATGACGAAAACACATCTGAGAAAGAACCGCACAGCACTGATATCCTGGCAGTCCGTTTCCATGGCAATGCATTTGCGTGCAAAGCATCTGCTCTGCCGGCTGCGGTGATGTTGGTTTTGTCGTCGGCGCAGATGAGATGGAAGTCGTCGGGAGAAAGGGAAAATACACAGAAGAAGAAATCGAAACCGCTTATCAGAAGTGGCTTGATTACTGGAAAGAATATTGGAAACTGAGAGGAACAAAGGACGCATATCCAAAGGATTATGTTTGTGAAGTATCGATTCCTGTCAGGGAGATATAATTGACAAAGATGCGGTACATGGTTTTCTCTCATGCCGCAACATCTGCAAAGAAAGGAGTATGCATATGATCCATATTTCTGAATTCAAACAACTGACATTGATTATTTTCTTAGCACTGACGGCAGGTCTTTCGGGCTGCGGTGCAGAACAGAAACCCGCGGAAACAAAGGCTGCCGGTTATCAGCTCACCTCTGTTCATCAGGTAAACGGACGGCAGGGCATCTGCACCGAGGGCGGCTATTACTGGGTCAGCGGTTCGGGCAGTCTGACAAAATATGACAAAGACTGGAATGTGGTAGCTGAAAACAACGACCCGTTTGCCGGCTATGAACTGGAGGTCAACCATATCGGCGACATTGATGTATGGCAGAATGAGCTGTACCTTGGCGTTGAATACTTCATGGACGGCGAGGGGAAGAACATCCAGGTTGCGGTATATGACGGCGATACGCTCAAGCTCAAACGCGTGTTTCCTTTCCGGGCTGATACCGGTCAGCTGGAATGCTCGGGAATTGCGGTTGATCCGGATTCCAAAACGGTATATATGTGCTCCTGGATCGATGATGAATCCAGTGAGTATCTTTACATGTATGACCTAGAATCAGGCGATTATAAAGGAAAACTGCACATGGATCCCGTGCCGAGATGGATCCAGGGAGTCGCATATAACGACGGAAATCTCTATGTGACATGCGATGACGGTGATGCGGAAGAAGACGCGCCGGATCATATGTACCGCATCGAGCCTGATGAAGATAAGCAGAACGGCAAAGTCTTCGACGAAAAGACATTCGATGAAGTGACAAGACAGGGAGAGATTGAAGGCCTGTGCTTCGACAGAGAGAGCAGCCGTTTCCTTCTGCTTTATAACCGCGGTGCACGCATTATCCTCGGCATGCCGAAAGGATTCTACGAGGGCTATACCGAAGAGATCCACGAAGTGTTTGTTTTCGATGTGATCAGATGATTTGAATGGATTTGCGCAGACTGTAAAGCGGAATCAGCGATTCTGAACAGAGTGCGGCAAATCGGCATTTGTGAGGATGATACAAAATGTACTATAAGTTAAGGAAAGGAATCATCACCTGATCGTCAATGAGGTGGCCGGGAATGGACATGAGATCAAGTATAGAGGATACCAGAAAGGGATTCGAAGAGAGCTTCG
>CACWLH010000067.1 GCA_902761625.1 uncultured Erysipelotrichaceae bacterium | reverse complement strand
GAGAAACAATCGGATTGCCTGCAATGTCAGCGATCCGATTTTTATTCCCAAAAAGAAGAAAAGTGAAGTGGAAGCTTTTACCATTCCGGAACAGAAGTTATTGGTGGAATATCTGAATGGCCATCCGGATCAATTTAATCTTTCTATTTTCATATCTCTTTATTGCGGTCTGAGAATCGGAGAAGTATGTGCTTTGCAATGGAATGACATCCTGTTTACCAAGGAAACCATATCCATAGATAAAACAATGATCCGTATCCAGAAAAAAGATACTAAAGATAAAACAAAAACAGAAGTTGTCATTCAGCATCCCAAAACGGAAAGCTCTGTCAGAACCATTCCCATTCCGGAATTTTTAATGCCGATGTTAAAAAAATACAGAGGCAGACCTGATCAATATGTCATCACCGGAATGGATCATTTCATGGAACCGAGAGTCTGTTTACGAAAATTCAAGAAAATCATTGCCAAACTCGATGTGGCGGATTATACATTCCATGCCTGCCGTCATACCTTCGCCACCCGTTGTGTGGAGGTTGGAATTGACGCAAAAACATTGAGTGAATTATTGGGGCATGCTTCGGTCAAAACCACTTTGGACAGATATGTTCATCCTTCCATTGACCTGAAAAAGAAACAGATGAACAAGCTGGGAACCGTCATATGGCAAAGCGTGGAATGATCACCTCTTCAGCCTTTTAAAAAGTCATGATTTGTAAGATAATTAAGGACGGAGTATACTCACTTTTATGGATCAGATGGAAACACTCTTTCTGAAAGCATTGCGTTATGCGATCAGGAATCAGAAACTGAATATTGATGAAGAATTGAGCAATGCACAATGGCGGCGTTTCTTTCATCTGTCATCCATCCATGATGTATTGCCTTTGATTATCAACTCTGTATATGAGAGTGAATCATTGAGTCAATTTGAAACACTCAAAACACATATCATGAAACGTGCAAAGCAGCAGACCATTTATCAGGCTCAGAGAACTGCTGATTTTGTGCTTCTTTATCAGGAGATGAATGAGGCCGGTTTAAAACCATTGGTCATGAAGGGTATTATTTGCCGTGACTTATATGAAACACCGGAACTCAGGCCTTCCGCCGATGAAGATCTGCTCATCTTTCCCTGGCAGATTGAAAAATATCATGATTTCCTCGTCAACAGAGGCTTCCGCCTTATGAATGAGGATATTGATCTGGATAAAGCGGATGAGGTTTCATATAAAAATTATTCCAATCATCTTTATCTGGAAGTCCATAAATTCCTTTTCCCGCTGGATGCGAAAGCTTATGGTGATCTGAACCAGCTGTTCTCTGTCCTGGAAGAAAGAACGACGGAAACCATTTACCATGTGCCGATCCGGACATTCGGCTATACAGATCATCTTCTGTATATGATCTGCCATGCCTATAAACATGTGCTTTACAGCGGCATCGGAATCAGACAGATCTGCGATATCGGTCTGTTCATTGAAAAACACCATGATCAGATTGACTGGGAAAGGATTTTCACATCCTGTGCAATCTACCGGATGGATCAATTCGCAGCTGCCATTCTGGGTATCTGTGACAGACATCTTGGCATTCATATCAATGCACAGGATATCAGAAAATATTATGATCTCTCATCCGTTGATGAACTTCCCCTACTCGAGGATATCCTGAGCGGCGGACTATATGGTGTGGCAAATGAGGACAGACTTCACAGCAGCACCATGACGCTGGAAGTGGTATCCGCGCAGCGAGAAGGAAGAAAATCCAAGGGATTGTTAAGAACCGTATTCCCCGACAGGGCATATATGGAAAGCAAATTCCCGTATGTAAAGAAAAACAGATGGATGCTGCCGGTGGCGTGGGCACAGAGAGGTCATCAATACTTAAGTGACCGTTCAAAGAAAAAAGTCAACCCGACCAGAACCATTGAAATCGGCAATACCCGGATCAGACTTTTAAAGAAATACAATATTATTGATTGAAGAATTTGTCCGCCCCCAAGCTGATCAAGAAGAAATCTACATACTGATTAAAAATCAGATCATCCGATTTTTAATCGTAATCCGATGTCTTATCCAGACAACTATCATATTTTGCTTTAACATGGCAGCTGTTCATCGTGATGGATGGCGCCATTTTCTTATATGAAGCAAAAAATGTTAAAACATTTAATACTGTGAAATATTCACATAAATATCACATATGCATGTCATCTTTAACATGCATTAATGAGGCAGTTATCCCTGTTTCAACATGCAGAAATGGATTTTACATGTATGGCAAGGCATGGAGAGAATATTCATAAACGAAAAGACGGCAGATGGGAAGCGCGTGTCATTGTTGGTTATGATGATAATCACAAAGCAATTTACAAATCTTATTACGGGAATACTTATGAAGAAGTCAAACAGAAAAAGGAACTCTCCGGTGACCTCAAACCATCCAGGCTCAGTTTTTCAATCACATTTGATGAAGCTGCTCTGGAATGGCTGTCTTCCAGAAAAGGCAAGATCAAGATTTCCTCTTATAACCATTATCTGAATCAATACGAGCTTCACATTAAGCCTGTATTCGCTGATCAGTTTTTGAGAAATATCACATCCGAACAATACAGTCACTTTCTGATTGAGAAGGAAAAAGAAGGATATTCCTCAGGAACACTTTGTCTGATCAGAACAATTATCATGATGATTCTTAAACATGCCGAAGAGACTCATGATATTCTGACAGTCCATGATATCTATATGCCGAAACAGAATAAAAATGATGTTGAGGCATTCACAAAAGAGGAACAGCTTTCTTTGAATCATTATCTTTACGAACATATAGATCATTATGCCAATGCGGTTGCCTTATCCATGTATTGCGGATTAAGAATCGGGGAAGTCTGTGCATTGCAATGGAAAGATCTGAATCTTGATCAGGGAGTATTGACTGTATCCAAGACATTGATCCGGGTCCAGAACAAAGAGAATGAGGAGAAGTCCCGAACACAGGTTGTCATTCAGAAACCGAAGACATCCAGCTCAAACAGGAAGGTTCCGATTCCCGATTGCGTTGTAAAAGAATTGCTGCGAAGCTTTCATGATGATCCGGAATGTTATGTAATTACCGGTACAGATCATTATATGGAACCGAGGGTGTGTTTAAGAAAATTCAAAAAGATTGTATCTGAACTGAATATGGAACATTATACATTCCATGCCTGCCGTCATACCTATGCGACCAGATGTGTGGAACTTGGCATTGATGCCAAAATCCTTTCGGAAATGCTCGGACACAGTTCAGTCAGAACCACTCTTGACCGCTATGTTCATCCATCCATGGATTTTAAGAAATCACAGGTTAATAAGTTTTCAGAGCTTAATGACAATTTGTAAAAGAAATTGTGATAGTTTACTGATTCAACGATTGTCTGACACAGTGTTATACTTGAATGGTAGATATAAGAAACAATACTCTTTTCGAGTATTCACTGATAGCATGCCCAGACACGGAGAAAACATTCGCAAAAGAAAAGACGGAAGATGGGAAGCACGTTATGCGGCTTCCCATGATCATAATGGGAAAACAACCTATAAGTCTGTCTATGGGAATTCTTATGAGGAAGTCAAAACCAAAAGAGAGAACATTCTCAACTCCTCTTTGAAAACCTCCAACCGGAACGGACTGACATTCGGACAGGTGGCAGATCTCTGGCTTCAATACAAAAAAGATTCTCTCAAGAGATCTTCCTATAACCAGTATTACAATCTGCTTCATCAGCACTTATTGCCCTTATTGATCAATACCACTTTCTCTTCCATCACCGCTGATGATGTGAGTACATTGCTCAAGAATAAAATCAAGGAAGGATATTCCGCATCTACTGTATTAGCATTAAGAACCATTTTCATCATGGTTTTTCATTATGCAAGAAAACACGATATCACCTGTTCCGTGGATGATGAGATTTATATTCCAAAGACAAAGAGAAATGAAGTCAAGGCATTTACAAGAAATGAACAGAAACTGATTGATGAATATCTTAAGGAACATCCATCCGTATTCAATCTTTCCATATACCTTTCCATGTATTGCGGTCTGCGAATCGGCGAAGTCTGTGCCCTTCAATGGAAAGATATCCATATTAACCAGGGAACCATTCATATCTCAAAAACATTGTTAAGAATGCAGAACAAAATGGATCCTGATATCCATAAAACCGAAATCGTCATCCAGCAGCCCAAGACAGACAGTTCCATCCGTGTGATCCCCATTCCTTCTTTTTTATTACCCATATTGAACAAATACAAAAATGAAGATGATATCTTTGTCATAACCGGTAAAGCCCATTGCATGGAACCGAGGGTATGCCTGAGAAAATTCAAAAAGATGATCAGTCAGATCAATGTATCGGATTATTCATTCCACGCATGCCGTCATACCTTCGCAACCAGATGTGTTGAAATCGGTATGGATGCCAAGACATTAAGTGAAATCCTTGGCCATTCTTCCATTAAAACCACATTGGAACGATATGTGCATCCTTCCATTGATTTAAAGAGAGCACAGATGAACAAACTGGAAAACATAGCAGGATCGGAATTGATCTGAGACGGAATGTTTTTAATGAACCTCTTGGTGTTTTAACAAAAATGGTCACATTCATGGTAATGTTCAATCGAATCCCAACGATCATAATCTTAGAATAACGATGCGAGAATCATCCGCATATGCATCACTTTCAGTCTTTTCTATCCTAATGTAAAGAAAAGGCTTTTTATTTGATGATTATCACAGCTCATTCTTGGTCATATTTTTGGTCAAAAACTTTACAAATATACGGAATATAAAGGATTTTTGCTTCTTTCCGCATAATGAGGCATTATGGGGCATTAAAAGGAAGGAAGGATAGAAAAGTATGAACAGAATGATCAGAAAACTTATGGTCGTACTGGTGGCTGCGTTTATGTTCTTAGGCACAGTCACAACTCCTGTTCTGGCTAAATCCGGCAAAGGCGGCGGCAACAATGGCGGCGGCCGCTGGGGATGGCCGTGGGGCTGGGGCTGGCAGCAGCCGGAAGAACCGGAACCCACTGAGGAACCTGGTGAAGATGAAGCTCCTGAGACAACAGAGGAGCCGGTTGTGGAAGAAACAGAAGAGCCCGTTTATGCTGAAGGCGAACTTTACGGTGTAAGTGAACACTATAAAGCAACAGTAACATTCAGCCAGGATGCAAAAATTCCGGAAGGCACGATTGCGGAAGTGACTGAATTTGCTGAAGGCAGCCCTGAATATGAATCCGCAAAGGCTGCAGTTCTTGCGGCGAACGATGATACAACCGGATTCGCAGCGTTTGATATTTCACTTTCTAAAGACGGCAATCCGGTCGAACCGGACGGTGACACTGTCAATGTGTCGATTGAACTGAAGAATCTGCCTGAAGAAGCGATCGCAGCTGCAGACACTATGGTCATTCAGCATATCAATGAAGTTTCCGGTGAAACGGAGACCGTTGCGACTGCTGAAAACATTACTGTAACCGGTGATGATACGGCAACGGCTGAATTTGCTGTTAACAGCTTTTCCACGTTTGTGCTGAAATGGGGCGATGAAGAATCACCTCAAAGCGCAACAATCATCTGGGGTTATGAGGAAAACGGTGAATTTGTTGAACTCGAAGAAGGTTCCGTTGTCACATTGGATGAAACGGCTTCATCTGTCAGCCTTGAGAACAGCTATGAAGGATATCACTACCTTGATGCTTTATACTGCACATCAGGTCAGAGTATGGCTGATGGTGCTGATATCCAGCCAATTCTTTATAAAACAGATACAGGCTGGGCGTGCGATGTTATTTCGTCGGACGAAGGTGAGGCAACAACAGTTACCAGAACCACTGTTGCAAATGGAAGCACGATTTATGTGAAATACTTCCAGCAGGGAACACCTACTCCTTCCGGTGCGGACGACGCGAAAATACCTAGCCCAGAAACAACAAAGACTGTTACTGATAATGGTGACGGAACATATACAATCCAGCTCGATGTAGAAGGTGCCACGGTTACTGAAGATAATTCACACTATGCAAACATTCTGATTATCCTTGATGCAACGCGTAGTATGAATGGGACGAAATGGACAAATGCAAAAGCTGCAATGAAGACGCTGATTGAAACGCTGACTGAAGGCGAAAATGCCGCAAACGCAGGCAAAATCGATTTCGCACTTGTTACGTTTGGCAGATCAGCTACGGTAGTTCAGAACTGGACAAAAAATAACACCTCATTCAAGTCCACATGTGCTGGCATAAATATGGTGACTACGAGCGGTACCAACTGGGAGGCTGGTATGCGAGGTGGTCTCTACGGTGTTTTGAATTCTTATCCAGAAGGAGAAACCGAAGAAGATCACGACCCCACATATGTTATCTTCCTGACAGATGGCGATCCGAACGTTTATTACAGCAGTGGTTCAGCTACGAATTACACTAATACTGGAACCACAAATGGATATGGCCAAAACTCTGACACATCGGCAACCCAAAGTGCAGATGAAGCAAAAGCAATTGCTGCTAAAACTAAGCTGTATGGTATTTATTGCGGTGATGCCGGAACAAATCCCTCTGGTGCATCATTTAACCGTTTGGTCAATGTAATCACAGGCACTGGTCAGGGCGGCCAGAAAACCATTGCAGCAAACGCAGACACTATTGAAAATGAATTCAAGCTAATTGCACAGACTATGCTTGACGAGATGGGTGCAAGCAATGTTGCTGTGGATGACGGTGTTCCCAGTTTATCTGCGATCAGTGCTAATGTAACTGGTGAAGCCGGTGGCTATAAGTATTATAAAAAAGAAGCCGACGAAACAGAATTCACAGAGTGGGCGGATGCACCTGGAGCAATTTACAGCAATGACAACGGTGTAACCTGGGATCTTAGCAAAGTCGGAACTCTTCCTGAAAAAGTAACATATCGTATTGAATTTACTGTATGGCCCAGCCAGGCTGCCTATGACCTGATTGCGGATCTGAACAATGGACTTGTCAATTATGATGATCTGACGGAAGAACAGAAAGATTCAGTTACCGGCAGCAAAGAAACCGGTTATACACTTGTCACCAATACACATCTGAATACAAAATATACATTTAAAGATAAAGAATATTCAGATAAGCCGGAAGACCTCCAGTATGCATCTATGCCGCTGCCGACGGAAACTGTATCCGTTGTCAAGAAATGGCCGGAAAACATGGTCGATGAGTACGGTGCGGCTGTATATCGTGACCCCAATACAGGAGAAACCAAAGAAGCCACAGAAATCACACTGACTCTGGAGCGTGACGGAACAAAATATATGGATATTCTGGTCAAAGGTTCTGAAGGCTGGAAAAAGGATGATATCTATATTTCCTGCGGCAATATGACTGTCGCGAATGGCGTTGCCAAAATCCATGAGACCGGACATGATTATCAGATTGTTGAGCCTCCTCAGTTCCTGTATTACTGGGATCTGATCTCCGATGTTTATCATCCGATGGTCATCAACGGCAAAGCAACGCTGCTCGTTCTGGATGTCGATGCCACAGCAGCTGATGTTGACAATGAAACATATTTCGAGATTGGCGGAAAAATCTATATCAAGCACAGTGATACAGAAAATCAGCTCGAGGCATCCAACTACCGCAGATCCAACCTGAACCTGACAAAGGCCGTCTTCGATTATAACGGAGAAGATCCCATCACAGATGCGGATGCTGAGTTCACATTTACAGCCAAGGTTACAGATGCTTATTCAACAGACGGAGATGTCTGGTTCTCCGCATGGGATCCGGCTGCCGACGGTCTTGTCACAGACGAATGGGTAACCGGCGCAGGTGTTGTTGCTCAGGGCGACGGATACTTCCATGCCCCTAACGGCACAGAACTTGAAATGACAATCAAGGCTGGATGGAATGTCAGATTCCTGAATATTTATCACGGCAGCACATTCGAGTTCACAGAAACAGATATGCCGAATCATTACGAATTCAGCGCATTGGATGCGGCCACACAATATGATTTCATTCATGAGTCCAGTGAAGACTGGTATAAAATGAACGGAAATAAGATTACCGGTACAATTACTGAGCCGAATAATAACTATACCATCACCTATCAAAATAAGAGAAAAGCCGAGTTCTATGTTTACCACTCCGGTAAAGCTGGTGACGGCAATCTTGAGACAGTCGCATTGCCGGTTGAAGGCGGAACATATGATCTGACTCAGAATCTCACAGCTGACACATTATATGGCGGCTATTATCTGGATTACGCAGGTAAGGGTGACTATCAGGATGACGGTGTCAAAGGAACAACCGGTGTCAAGTACACAGGTATGAATCTCGATTGGTCTGATCCTGAGACTGAAACAGGTACTGCGATCACACCTGTAGCAGGTGAAACCTACTACATTAAGGAAGTTCCGGTCTATTACCTGAGAAATTATCATCAGATCAACTATATGAAGGCAAGCGGAAAGCTGACTGCTCTGTATCTGATCTCCGCAGTGGATGATCTGAATTACAAGGAAACCGGTCTGACAATTCAGACAAATAAGGAAACCTCCAAAGTCAGCACACAGATGACATTCAAAAATACAGCCACAAACAAGAGCGTCACGCTTAAGGCGAATACTGTATTCAAAAGTCTCGGTATCACAGGAGATGGCTCTGAGAAGGATTATCTTACATACTTTGATGCAACAAGCGGTTATATGAAGACCGGCACATACACAGTATTGCCTTACTGGGTGACACCGGACGGAATTACAGTAACCGGTATCAGCACACGTACCATTACAATCAGCAGTCTGACAAAGAGCGGAATCACAAAGACTGATAACTGAGAAAGCGAGGAAACAATACATGGCGAAAGCGAAATACAGCAGTCCGGTATTTGCTGAACTGACCCCGGGTGAAGATCCTGTTATCGATTTTGGAATTTCTCAGGGAACCAGCGGATATGACAGCATGTGGACATTTGAGGGCATCTCACAGGAAGATCTTGATATGATTGATCTCAATTGTGATGACTTTGACCTTCAGGATATGGATACTGATGGTAATTACATCATCACAGCTGGTGAATTCGAAGACTGGTTATCCGCAAGAGGCGGCTGGTAATCAATTCATCACCGAATCAAAGCGTGGGGGAGGGTTCTCCCCCACGCAATTCTTTTATCTAGACTTTTATGGAAAAGAATGTTTATGAATTCAAAGCCGGTGATTTTTCAGTCCGTTATTCTCTGCGCTATAAAGGAACATTGAGATATTTTGATCAGTATCTTCGCAAAACCGATTCTCTGTCTTCTGATATTGAAGTGAGTGATGAATATATCGATGAATGCAACCGTCTGATATTCAAAAACGAGAACAAACGATCGTATCAGGAATTTTCAGCATTGATGGTATCCACAGGCAATCACCTGCTGGCATATCAACGTGCTTTGTTCCATGGCGCGGCTTTGCTATGGAATGATCAGGCATGGATTTTTACAGCTCCCAGCGGAACCGGAAAAACTACGCAGCTGCTGCATTGGAATGAAATTCTCAAAGATGAAATGACAATCATCAATGGTGATAAGCCTTTGCTCGAATGCAGAGATGATGGATCTGTCTATGTTTATTCTTCTCCATGGAGAGGAAAAGAAAAATACGGAACACCGGGTATCATTGCCCCATTGGCAGGAATCATTCTTTTACAGCAAGGACAGCAGAACATTATCCAGAGGATGAAACCCGAAGATGCGGTGATCCCTCTGTTTACAGAATTTGTATCTTATCCGCAAAACACGGATCAGATCAAGAATCAGGCCGATATCCTTACGCGGATATTGAGTGCAGTTCCCGTATGGAAGCTCATCAATCGAGGTGATCAGGAATCCGCACTGCTCACATTGAATACTGTGAGGAATTCTTTATGAAAGACTGGAGAATACAGCCCGGTATTGCACTGGTTGAAATCAAGGGGATTTATCTGCTCGTATCTGATCAGCATGCAAGAAAGTACTGTCCGTATATTCTCAGAATCAATGAAATCGGAGCTTTTATTTTCAGACAGATGGAAGAACAAAAAGATATCCATGAAATTCAGGAGTTTTTAAAAAAACAATATGACATTCCTGAAGACTGTGATCTGAATCAGGATATCAGTCATTTTATAAATCTTCTAAGTGATAAAAAATGCCTGATACAGGAGGAAACCGAATGAGCAGATATCAGACAAAACCGGGAGTGATTCTGACCAGCATCTGCGGTACTCATTATCTTGTGACACCGAAAGCTGTATCAGAGATCAATGAAACAACCGCCGTGTGCTGGAAGAAACTGGAAAAAGGCTCAGACGAGGAAGAACTGTGTGAAGTGATAAAGGAATACTTTGCAATCACAGATATCTCTCAGCTTGAAAAAGACATACACGAACTGGTGAAAGCATTGCAGATCAGAGAAATGGTTGTGAGGTGTGCGGATTGAATAACACGATAAAACTGTTTCTGAAGACATACAGCTGTGCGCTGAACGGGACAAGGCTGACTGACATCACTGAAAAAGAGATCAGGCAGCTTTGCGCCTTTGCAGACAAGCAAAACGTTTTTCCGCTCATCGCTGATCAGCTTGATTCTGCTGCTGAATTGAATGAGGAAACAATAAAAAAAGCAGAAAGACTCACAAAGAACCAGGCGCAAAGAACAGCCGTATTTATGGATGTATATCAATATCTGAGTGAACAGGAATTATATCCTGTTGTCAATGGCGGCATTGTTCTGCGCAGCCTTTATCCCGAGCCGGAACAGCTGCAGACAGAAGAAGAAACTCTATTGATTCCAAAAGACAAAACCGAAGAATATCTG
The DNA here is from genome assembly GCA_902761625.1 of uncultured Erysipelotrichaceae bacterium. GTDB lineage: Bacteria > Bacillota_I > Bacilli_A > Erysipelotrichales > Erysipelotrichaceae > Bulleidia. The sequence goes on along the minus strand of CACWLH010000067.1, from coordinate 1,868 downwards.
AAAGCTCTCAACGAATACGGTCTGCGGACTTCTGTCAATGAAAATGGGATTTCCTGTTACGGCAGAAACGTATATATCGATCTGTATCCGCGGGAAACAGAAACAGAAAAGAACACACAGATAATCTATGGCGTGAATTTATATACATTGCCATATACAGATCAACTGTATGAATTGCTTGATGAGGCATATCAGAACACGAAACCGACCATCAGAACAATCAGTGATATCGTTCTTTATTCCAGAGCGTATGAAGATCTGATTGACTGGGAAACAATCAGAAACAGATGTCATGAAGCTGATCTGAATGAGTTTGTATCAAAGCTGTACGCAGCCGGCAGACAATATCTGTTCAATGATATGAAAAATCATGAGATCGATGGATCAGATCTGATTGAAAAGATATTTCCTGAACAGCAGACAGTCATGATCCGCTCTCAGCAGATCCATAAAAACGAAAACATTCTGAAAAGAATATATGCAAAAACACATCAGTCGTTCCTGGCGCCTGTATTGAGTATTGTCTATATGCTTGTCAGTCACATTGAGTTTTATATCCTCAATGTCATCGGTTTATTCAAAGGCGCGGATCTGCCGGATTCATCTGAGAAAGAGATGATGAAGGAGAATGTGACATTCATATTCAAATCATTTGAACGGCAGCATCTGGCAAAAGGATTGTGCAGGAATATAACACATCTGTATCCCGGAATATCCATGATCGTCGCAGATGACAGCCATATACCTCTTCATATCGATATGCCCAACGTGAAAGTGATCCAGCTTCCGTTCAATACCGGGCTGAGTGCCGGATTGCAGGCTGCGCTTGACGAGGTGAAGACACCATATGTCATGCGTATGGATGACGATGAACTGCTCACAAACAGATCAAAGGTTCACAGAGAACTGAAATGGCTGATGGAACATCCTGAGACGGATCTGGTTGGATTCGGACATACAACCGCAATCAGACTGCACAGCCCTGCGTTCAACTTTGAAGAATACTATAAGAATCCGATCAAGGATTCTCCGGTTCCTTTGAAAATCCCGCACATGACAGAGATTGATGAGAATCATACGGTATTATCCAAGGTGGCGAATATATACCTGGCAAGAACAGAGAGTCTGAAACAGGTGGGCTTTGATCCGAACATACGGATTATTGATCATCATGAGTTTTTCTACAGAGCTGCAGGACAGATCACATCAGTGATCGCAAAAGACACAATGGTTTTTCACAGACATAATCCGTATGCACGGAAATACAACGCATACAGATCAGACTATTCAGCTGATCTGGAATACATAAAAAGAAAGAAAAAGAGAATCCTTGAGGAGGCAGGAATCAAACATGGAACAGATTAAGAAAATCATGAAAAGAGTAAAGCATGTACTGTCATTATTCACCATTGCATTTGCTTTGACCCTCTCCCTGGCAGGATGTACACAGAAAGAAAGCAGCGGCGATAACGAAGAACCGGGTGCCGTGCTCGATGAACAGGGAGAACTTGAAATCGAAATTGATGAAGATGAAGCAACCTTTGGTGAATGAATTTTGTTATACCCATGAAGACAAAAAGCAGTCATAACCGGCTTGAAATGCCAGGCTGCCGTGAAGTGTTTATAACTGATACTTTACGTTTTATGTCCATAATAAACGTTTCTTTCAAATTGCCGGCAGTGTCATAATGCGCATGCATTATGTAGCAAGTTGTCCATGATTGCATGTATAATTCACTTATAAGCGACGGATTCAAAGTGAATTCAATTGATTGTCTTGGGAGGCATCATTGGCAAGGCATGGAGAAAATATCAGAAAGCGCAAAGACGGGCGCTGGGAAGCCAGATATATCGCTTCCTATGATGAA
>CACWLH010000066.1 GCA_902761625.1 uncultured Erysipelotrichaceae bacterium | reverse complement strand
AAATCGATACCGAAGGAATCCATTATGTGGATTCAGAAAAAGAGATCATCATCGGAGTCAAGGATGAGAAAAGAGTCCGCCTGGATATCGTGACAGAGACACCGGGAAGTATCAATGATCTGGAAATGTTCAGGTACAGACCGAAAATACTTTCCAAAACAGCCCGGTACAACGCGGCCATGATTGACGCGCAACTGACCAGAAGTAAACTGCCGGCTGATCTGCCTGATGTGAATGTCATATTCTTATGCACGTATGATCCATTCGGCAACTTTACGAACATCCGGAATGTGACTACAATGAGGGCAGAAGGATCTGTATTCTGACAAACAAAGGAATTGAGAAGGCACCTGAAAAACTGAAGCCGGTCATTCAACTGCTTACCGGAAAGAATGAGGAGCTCAATGATGACTTCTACAGAAGAATCCAGGCAGCGGTGAAAGAAATCAAAACAGATCCGGAAGTACGGAGGTCAGCTATGAACTGGTTGGAGAAAGAAGACGCGATCAGAAGAGAAGGCCGTGAAGAGGGGCTGAAAGAAGGCCGTAAAGAAGAGGCTCTTAACGGCATCAGAAAGATGATAAAGACTTTGAGAAGTCTGAACCTGTCTGAAAAAGAGATCTTCACAATGGTGGATGAAAACTATCCGGACAGGAAAGATACAATCAGAGAAATCATGAAGGCTTAGTATGAGGGCGGTCAGATCACTGTGGTCCGGCCGTTTTTTCGATAAAGAGACCGGATTAAACACACTCACGAAGGTCAGAAAAAAACTGTAAAAATTCTTTCAAAAAAACAGTTGCATTGATTTGAAATCATGGTATTATAAATGGGCACCTGGCGCGTTGGTGAAGCGGCTTAACACACCGCCCTTTCACGGCGGCACTCACGGGTTCGAATCCCGTACGCGTCACTTTTTTGCTTATAGGGGTATCGTACAATGGTAGTACATCGGTCTCCAAAACCGCTGATGGGAGTTCGATTCTCTCTACCCCTGCCTGAAGCCATCCGGAAACGGATGGCTTTTTGTTATTTTCTGAGCTTGAGAAATCGCAAAAAAACAGCAGCCTGATAAGGCTACTGCTGGGTGTTGTAGATCTCTCCCACGCTCTGTCTGTTTCTGCCGATCAGTACCAGCGCGGCCAGTGCGTTGATCATTCCGAAAGCGAGAATAACATATTTCGGTGAAATCACATCACCGAGAGCACCGGCGGATATCTCTCCGCATAACATGCCGACCGTGTTCAGCATATTGAACGCGCCGTTGAATCTGCCTTTCATGCCGTCAGGCACATATGCCTGGGTGGCGGAAATGCGGATCGTATAGCTGGTGACGCCCATCATGCCGCTCATCAGCATAAGAACTGCCATGACAATCACCGGCAGAAACAACAATGTTCCTTCGATCAGTGATGTTGAAATATATACAATCAGAGCGATTGTGTATTTGTAATGACTCGGAATGATGAACCGGTAATGCAGCATACCGGCCATTGCCCTTCCCAGCGTTGCCATGCCGAAGACAATCATGTAGATGTATTCGCCATTGGCCCAGGTGCTTTTGAAATACGGCAGCATCAATACACTCGTACATCCGCCAAACAGCGCGGATACGGTGAAATAGGCGGCGATGGAGCGCAGACCGCGGTCATTTGAAATGTATTCAATGCCCTTGCGGATATCCGTGAAGAACTGCTTTTTCGCATCTTCGCTGTCTCTTTCCCCTTTCCGCTGCTCGATATAATCCTCATTGGCCCTGATCTGTGTTTCCATGCATGCGGCAATGAAGAAACAGAACGCATTTGCAGCCAGCAATGGCGCAATGCCGACCAGGTTATAGAGATACGCGGAGACCGGAATCATCACCGCTGAAAGTGTCTCAAGCACCGAAGAGATCGAATAGGCTTTCTGGTAATAGCCCTTTGTGATCAGAAGCGGATAGAAACTTTGAAAAGCGGTCATATAGATGCTGTTGATGGAGCCGACGATGAACACCCCTGCCGCAAGAAACGGGAAGGAGAAGCCGCCGCGCGCAAGCAGAAATGCCGCAAGGCCATAAACAGCAGTGCTGATGAAATCCAGTGTGTAGATTGTCTTCTTCCGTGAAAAGCGGTCAAGATAAGGCCCGAAGAGAACCGGCATGATGATCTGCGGCAAGGTGAACAGAACGATATAAATGCCATAAAGCAGCGTGCTGCCGGTATAGTCCAGAACCAGCAGCGACAGCGCAAAGCCGCTCATCGCATTGCCGAACATGGAGATCACACTGCCGATTGTAATGATGGTGAAATCACGGGTCCAGAGTCCCCTGTTATCTGTACTCATTGCTGTACTCCCTTCATCATTATATCCTTCAGCTGTCGCAGCCGCCTGTAAAGTACACCGAACAATACCGCATCTGCGGCAAGCCAGGCGATAATCTCCGCCCAGATCATGGCCGGCCAGCCGATATAGCGGGAAACAATCACCGCCATTGTGATTCTGGCAATGCATTCCGCCGCACCGGAAATCATCGGCACCACCGTATCGCCGAATCCCTGAAGTACGGAGCGCACAATATGCAGCACATAGAGAACCGGCAGCGTCATAGCCATGAGATTAAGGAACTGAACACCGATGGCAAGCGCGTCAATGGCAGTCTGTCCTTCCTCATTGAGGAAGAAGCCGATGATATGGCGGCCGCCAAGATAAATGAGTGCGCCGATGAGCGCACCGGAAATAATGCCGATCACATTCGCTGCGCGGATGCCCGAGAAGATGCGTTCATATTTTTTCGCGCCATAGTTCTGGCCGATATAGGTGACCATCGCAAAACCATAGGCAAGCGCCGCCAGCTCCAGTGCGCCATACAGTTTGGAAGCGGCCGTATAGCCTGCAATATTGGCAAGCGCAAATGTATTGACGCGGGATTGCACAACAATGCCGCCGCTGGAAATGACAAGATTCTGGATCATCATCGGCCAGCTTAATTTCAGCAGTTCAACATCCAGTTTTCTGTCTCTTCTGTAATCTTCTTTCTGCGTGCGGATGGCATCCAGAGAGCGCATCACATAAAGACAATATAATCCTGCCAGCAATTGTCCGAATACAGTTGCAGCAGCCGCTCCCCACACCCCGGTGTGCAGCTGCACCACCATAAGCCAGTCAAGTCCGACATTGAGCAAAGCCGAAATCACCATGGAAACGAGCGGTGTTCTGGAGTCACCGAGTGCTCTGAGCACGCTTGAGCAGTAATTCAGCAGCATCATTGCCGGCATGCCGGCAAACAATACGCCGAGATACTCCTCTGCCAGCGGCCTGACGGAAAGCGGTGTGTTCTGAAACAGCATGATGGGACGGATCATTGCAAGCGAAGCAGCGGTCATGAAAACCGTCATGATCACGGAAAGCACCGTGGCTCTTGCATATACCCGCTTCAATTGTTTTTCATCGCCTGCTCCGAATGTCTGGGCAATCAGGATTGCAAAGCCCTGGGCAGCCGCCTGGATGACGGAAATCATCATATAGGAAAACCAGTCGGTGGAGCCAAGGGCGGCCAGCGCGCTCACCCCGAGGGTACGGCTGATAATGAGGGTATCGGTGATGATATAGATCTGCTGGAACATGTTGCCCATCATCAGCGGCAGTGAAAAGAAGAAAATCAGTTTTGCCGGAGAACCTTCCGTCATCCGGCGCACATTCGCACTCATGGAAATGATTGTACCACATGTTCAGAAGGATGAAATCGATACTGATTCAGTGTAAAATAGGTAGGCAAAGGTGAATGTATGGAACAGGGATCTCTTTTTGATGACAGAGCTTTGACGGGGCCTCTTGCGGACAGAATGCGTCCGCAGACACTGGATGAATATGCAGGCCAGAAACATCTGCTTGCGCCTGACAGAATATTGAGAAGAATGATCGACCGCGATGAGGTGCAGTCGATGATTTTCTGGGGTCCGCCCGGTGTGGGCAAGACCACTCTGGCAAGGATCATTGCCAGCAGCACCAGAAGCCACTTTATAGTTTTCTCCGCAGTCACCAGCGGCATCAAGGAAATCCGTGAGGTCATGAACAAGGCGGAGGCCGCTCGCTCGATGGGTGAAAAGACAATCGTCTTTGTCGATGAGATTCATCGTTTCAACAAAGCCCAGCAGGACGCCTTCCTTCCCTATGTGGAAAGAGGATCGATCATCCTGATCGGCGCCACGACCGAGAATCCCTCATTTGAGATCAACAACGCTCTTTTATCCCGCTGCAAGGTCTTCACGCTCAATCCGCTGGATACCGAAGATATCATCGATCTGCTTAAACGCGCACTCCATGAGCCCAGAGGTTTCGGAAACTGGGATGTGACCATCGATGATGATCTGCTCAGCCTGATTGCCAATTATGCCAACGGCGACGCAAGAACCGCCCTGAACACGCTGGAACTGGCGGTCATGAACGGCCAGGGCGACGCTGTCCATTCGGTGGTCACGCGTGAGGTGATTGACCAGTGCATCCAGGGCAAAGCCCTGCTTTATGATAAAAAAGGCGAAGAACATTACAACCTGATCTCCGCCCTCCACAAGTCAATGCGCAATTCCGATGCGGATGCGGCGGTCTACTGGCTGGCGAGAATGCTGGAAGCCGGGGAAGATCCCCTCTATATCGCAAGACGTGTACTGCGCTTTGCCTCCGAGGATGTGGGCATGGCTGATTCCAGAGCCCTCGAAATCTGCACGGCCGCCTTCCAGGCCTGCCAGTTCATCGGCATGCCGGAATGTTCCGTGCATCTGACCCATGCAGTTGTCTTCTGCGCGCTCGCCCCCAAATCCAACTCTCTTGAAGTGGCCTATATGACGGCGGCCGAGGATGCGCGCAACATGCTCGATGAGCCGGTTCCAGTGTCTGCCCGACAGTCTGAAAGACAAGCATTATTACATTCCCAGCGACCAGGGCGTTGAAAAGCGGGTGAAAGAGCACAAAGATGCGATCGAAGCCTGGAAGAAGGCGCAGCGCGAAAAGGAAGCGAAAATGAAAAAACAGCAGAATCAATGATCATCCTGCTGTAAGAGGTGTATGGAAATGCACCTTTTTATTTTTCGCGGTCTTCTTTGATATGGCCTTTGGCCACATGTTCCTCAAGCTTTTCAAGCACGTAATCCGTAAGCTCTTCGGACCCTTTTGCGCTCTGGGTCTGTCTGCCGAGCACCTGTGAAATGGAAACGCCATGTTCCATCCAGTCGCCCCCGTCATTGGAATCATTGAGCAGAAACGGCTGGAAGTTGTCCATCGCATGGGCAAAGCAGGATTCAGGTGTTTCAAAGGCTTCGAATTCATCGAACAGGGAAATCATCATTTCCTTCTGATCCTGCGGCAGAAGTCCGAAGATCCGTTCCTTCGCCTTCTCTTCCCTTTCCTTCTGCGTTTTCAACCCTTCCGCATCATATGCATATGTATCGCCGGCATCGATCTCAACGACATCATGAATCAGACACATGATCATGACTTTGGCGATATCGATGTCCGTGTTTGCATATTCTTTCAGCAGCCATGCATTGACGGCCATATGCCAGGCATGTTCGGCATCGTTTTCCCGTCTGCCGTGATTGCTTAAATGCGTCTGCCGTTCAATGTTTTTTTCCTTGTCGATCTCAAGGATGAAATCAATCTGTTTTGCCAGTCTGTTGCGGTCCATAGTCTCTCCGTTACGCCTTGAGCGGTTTGATTCTTGCAAGCACAAGCTGAGCGGTCATGCCGGTCAGAAAGCCCATCGGAACAGAGCCTAACAGCAGATAAGGCAGAATAGCAGCCACACCCGCCTGCATATAGAAGAAACAGACGACGATGACCTGGCCGACGGAATGGGCAACCGACATGAGCACAGAGGTGAACATGAGCGAGGATTTCATCTTTTCCAGAATGATGAGAACAATACTGGAAAGAACCACACCCCCAAGCGAAATCCAGAAAGTGCTGGAGAATATCATGCCTCTTAACAGGGTTGAGATCACCACGCGCATGGTGTTGACGATGATCATCTCCCTGATTCCGAGAATCTTGACCGTGACAAGGGCGACAATATTGGCAAGGCCGATACGGACCATGAAAAAGATCGGACCGATATAAATCGACTCGATCATGCTTAAAACAATCGCCATGGCGCTGAACAGTGCCAGATATACAAAGCGTTTTGTTTTTTCAATTCCCATCCGTAACCTCTGATATCATGTTGTCCGCAGTCGCGGCGTCAATGATGACAATGTCATTGGGCAGGCAGATAATCGGCAGGATGCTGTCCTCACTGACCCAGCCCATGTTTTTGCATGTGTAGTCATAACATGCCACATCCTTGACATGCCAGGAGCCGTCCGCCACCTCAATCACCATTTCACTGACATTGCCTTCAACGGTATATTCCGCATCAACACCCGAATCAAAATAGAGTATCACCCGGTTGCGGTTGACCACCGCGATCCAGGAACCTTTGGCTTCTTCGGAGGGTTTGTTCATCGACCCGTCCGGGTTGAATGTGTTCTGTTCATTTTTCGGCAGTACTTTCATCAATACCAGCGCAAGCGCTGAAACCAGAACGATCACCAGTACTGCAATCCATTCTTTCTTTTTCATAAGCGGCATCCATTATAGCACAATGCCATGGTTTCCTCACTGATTCAAAGCGAGATAGGAATTTCTGTATTCCGCCTCATCCGTGACTTCACGGATCACTTTGAGTTGCGGCGGGAAGATCACCTTCTGGTTTTCATCGGAAAGCTCGATTTCAACGATCGCCTGATGATCCCAGAACGGATAGATATCAATCTCAAAATACTGCTTTTCATAAGCCAGGAAGTATCTGGTCTTTTTGATGGTGTGTCTGGCGGGATCCGCCTCTTTCATCAGATCCAGATAATCCGCCTTGTCCAGCCTGCGTTCAATCTGGATGCGCTTGACGCCGTTTTCAACCGATTTGACGGTTTCAAAATAAGTGTAGTGACCGTTCTCACCTCTTCTGCGCACACGGTACTCCTCACCTTCCGGAGCCTGCAGATAAGTCTGCTCGATCTCGACCTTGCGGCATAACGGATTGGTCTCGAGTTCTTTGAGATCCGGATATTCGATCAGGTATTTGCGTTCCAGCTCAACCGGATCCGGTTCGCCGAGGAACAGGATGATCTCATTGATCAGCTTCTTCAGCTTCTCCTCAAAATCGGTGGAGTTGTCAATGATGCGCAGATGACGGTGGCCGGTCCAGGCCGCGATCAGTCTGTCATCGAGCGCGCACGCCTCTTCGATGGTTTCATATCTGGCCGCGTTGTTGGCTTTTGTATAATGTTCTTCAGCTCCTTTGGCGGCTGTGACCAGATGGAACACGGCGTCATAGCTGTCCCTTAACTCGATGGGATCCATGCCGATATATGCGGAAGCCTCGGCAAACTCCTCATCGCTCATATAAGCCTTGTTGTCCATGAAACCGCGGTCGCATACAATGATGAGCTTATCCTTGTTCATGGTCTTTGCGGCCATTTCAAAGATCTCCTCTTTTTCCTTCTGCAGTCTCAGCTGGCATTTCTGATAATCCAGATTGGTTCCGCATGTCCAGGGGGCGACGCCGCCTGAAATCAGCTCGGTGGCTGTTTCCGGCACAAACAGAACGGTATAGCCCATTCTGTTGAGATGGTTGTGGATCCAGGTCATTCCCGTTGTTTTACCGGCGCACGGTCCGCCTGTGATGACGATTTTGATCATTCGAAGATTCCTCGCTTTGCCTTAACAGTATAACAAAATACGGTGCCCTTTCGCACCGTATCATTTGTTCATCGGATTGAATTGCGTACTCTGCACAGAGCCGTCAAACGCCACTTTCATGCCGGCAATGACCAGATCGCGGAAGAAGCCCGGCCAGGATTTGTGCACCGCATCCGCGCCAATGATCCGCAGCGGTTTTTCGCAGGCGGCGCAAAGCACAGCAAGCGCCATGACAATGCGGTGATCGCGGTGTCCGTCCAGAGTGATGCCGCCTTCAAGCTGTTTCTGCCCATGGATGATCACGGTATCGCCTTCGCTTTCCAGTTTCACTCCGAGCTTTCCGAGTTCTTCCTGCATGGCCGCGATTCTGTCGCTTTCCTTATGGCGCAATCTGCCGGCATTTCTGAAAACGGTTGTGTCATCAACGGCTGCCGCAAGCGCAAAGAGCACCGGACCAAGATCAGGCGTGTCGGAAAGGTCGATCTCTGTACCCTTCAGCTCTGCCGGAGCAAACAGGAAGCCTTCCTCCATCTCTGTCACTTCCGCACCAAAGCGGCGCATGATCTCTACGACCGCATGATCGCCCTGATGGGAATCATGGTCCATATTGAGCACATGCACAGGCGAACGGTTCAGCAGCGCCAGACAAGCCGCCACCCCTGCCTGGGAATCATCGCCGGGAATATCATACGTGCAGCTTTGATATTTCTGATTGCCGCGAATCAGAAATGCATTGTCTTTCTCAATGATTTCAATACCTGCCTGTTTGAGAATATCCAGACTCAGACGGATATAGGAGGATGAAACCACAGGCGGCTTGACATGAATCTCACTGTCCCCTTCCAGCAAAGGCAGCGCGAACAGAAGGCCGCTGACAAACTGGGAGGAGATGTTTCCGTCCGTTTCAAAGATGCCCGGTTTGAGCGGTCCTTTGATCCTCAGGGTTTCCCCGTCATTTTCAAACAGCAGATTCTGCTTCGCGAAGATGTCCGTATAAACATCCAGCGGACGCTTTAACAGTCTGCCCTGTCCTTTGAATACCGTTTCACTTTCCGAAAGCGCGAACAGCGGAATCAGAAAACGGAGCGTGGTCGCCGATTCCCGGCAGTCAATGATCCGCGCGGTGTTCTCTGTGTGTGCGTCATGGCTGACAGTTACCGTATTTCCTTGACGTTCAAAATGTGCCCCAAGCACACGCAGTGCGTCCTGTGTGGCGGAAAGATCATCCGATCTGCCGCAATGGCGAATCAGAGAGACGCCATCCGCCAGCGCCGAAGCGATCAGAGCGCGGTGCGAGAGTGATTTGCTGGAAGGAATGCGCAATGCGGAAAATCTGCGGATGCCCTTTTTCACCGTGACATCATGGAAGTTCCTGCGCTCATATTCGGTGTTTCTCTCATGAATCGCATGCAGAAGCGAACGGGCGGTTTTTTCAAACGGTCCGTTGTTGTCAATGATGCAGTCCGCATACATCTGATACAGATCCTTACGCTCTTCATACAGCCGGCTCAGATGATCCCGGTCGCGTGAAAGCGGTCTGTCGCCGGTCGGGAAAAGACGGGAAAGATCACGGCTCAGCCAGATGACAAAACCGTTATGGCAGAGCCAGCGCATCGTTTCGGGTGTCTTGATCACCCCGCCCCCGCAGGAGATGATCCTGCCGGTTCCCTCATAAAGACGCTGTGCTGTCTCTGTTTCAACCGCGCGGAAATATGCCTCGCCCTTTGTCGCAAAGCATTCGGAAATGGAAGTGCCGAGAATCTTTTCGGCCTGCGCGTCCATTTCGATATTCTGTCTGCCGGTGATGCCGGAAAGAATGGAGGCGAAGGTTGATTTGCCGCAGGTCGGCATGCCGATCAGCACGACATTGCGGTGTCTGCGGTAAAACGCATCCTGATACATTTCATATGTTTCATCCTCCGTCTTTTCGCCGGTAAACAGTTCATATGATGCGCGCACATAACGGAAGAGAATTTCAGCACCGCTCAGTGTCCGGATGCCTTTTCTGTGTGCTTCCAGAATCATTGCTGTCCGCAGCGGGTTCTCAACCAGATCGATCACGGTTTTCAGATTTGTAAACAAAGACGGAGCCGCTGGCATCTTTGCCGTATCCGGATCTTCTCCGGTCTTTGTTGTATTGATAATGCATGTATAAACAGCGGCGGATTCCTTCAGCTGCGTGTCAGAAATCTCATCGTCTGATGAAGGAGAATCCGTTACGATATCATATTGCGCATTCATATCCGTCAAAGCCGCATGGATGGCCGCGGAAGTTTCACCACTTCCAAGGATTGCGGCTTTACCGGAACGGATTGCGTCACCGTATTCATTGAGGATATCCGGGAAGATACGGAATAAAAGATTGTATCCCTTCACCTGTCCGTTCATGCATAAAACGGTATCCGCACATCCGCATCTTTCTGCGCTTTCATCGGCTTCATCCAGGCGTTTCATGATCTCACGCTGAAAAGAGCCGGACACATAAAAGCAGCCGGATGTCTGTTCTGAAAGAAACCGTTCAAGCTGATCCTGACTCAGAAGAATCCGTTGCGGCTCCTTCTTGAAGAAAAGCTGATGGATTTCAGGCAGAAAGCTTTTCACGGGTTCTGATGAGATCAGACCGTATTTCATGCATGATCCTCCGTCATGATTGTTTCACCGTATCTTCCGATCAGGAAATCACACAGCACAAAGGCGGTCAGCGCATCCACAACAGCCGCAGCCCTGTGGATGATGGCCGGATCATGTCTGCCATGGATTTCAATTTCCGTGTTCACCTGTTCTTTCAGATCAACGGTTTTCTGTCTTTTTGCGATGGAAGGTGTCGGTTTGATGACAGTTCTGAAACGCAGCGGCATGCCGTTGCTTAATCCGCCGTTGAGTCCGCCGTTATGATTGCTCAGGGTAATCACCTTTGTGTTTTCATACGCAAACGGATCATTGGCCTCACTGCCCTTCATCTTTGCAAAATCAAATCCGCTGCCGAATTCAATGCCCTTGAGTGCGGGAATGGAAAACATCGCATGCGCGATCATGGACTCAACGGAATCAAACCACGGTTCCCCGATGCCCGCTTTCAGACCAATCACGGCTGTATCGAGAATGCCGCCAAGAGAATCCTGATTGTCTCTGGCTTCACGGATAGCCGCTTGCATGGCTGTCTGTGCATTGTCATCCAGGACCGGAAACAGTTTTGTATTCAATAATTCAATATCAGCGTCAAGGCATGATTCATCAAACGGACGGTCTTCAATGCCATGCAGGGAAGCGATATGGGTGCCGATGTGAATGCCTTTTTCCTGTAACAGTGCCATGCATAAAGCGCCTGCCGCGCATAATGGCGCAGTGAGTCTGCCGGAGAAATGTCCCGCACCCTCATAATCGCCATAGTCACCGTATTTCATATAAGCCGCATAATCCGCGTGGGAAGGTCTCGGCTTCATCTGTATGTCCGCATAATCAGCACTGTGCACATTCTCATTGGGAATCAGAAAGGTAACCGGTGTTCCGCAGGTATAGCCGTTTTTGATTCCGCTGATGATTTCGGGAATATCCTTTTCGTGTCTTGACGATGAAATATCGCCGCGTGCGCTGCGCTTTTTCATCATCTGTTCCATCAATGCCTCATCCAGCTTCACGCCTGCAGGCAGACCGTCGAGAACTGCCCCCACCGCATTTCCGTGTGATTCGCCGAACAGGGTCAGCGTGATATGATTTCCGAATGTGTTTTTCATATGCGGATTTCCTCCTGTGATCTGATGTTTGCGGCAGTGTCTGATTTCATGTGACACGCGGGATTGTTATAATTCTAGTATGCGAAGATTTCTTCATCAACATCAAAAGACAATCACCTTCCTCATCGGATGCGTGCTGATTCCGCTGCTATTGTTCTGCGCCTTTTTATGGACGGGCTTTTCCGAGCGCAATCTGTCCGGTCTGCTCAGTGAGAAAGCCTTCTTTCCGTTTGCGCATCTGGGCTGTCTCTTCATGTTGATGTGGCTGGATTATACGCTTTGGCGCATTTCAGACCATGCTGAGAGTCAAAAGAGGCGTTTGGTGCAGATTGTGATCATGTCCGTTCTGATCATCCTCGCCCTCTTCATCACATGGCAGACTGACAGTCCGTTTTTACAGAGCGTGCACATCTTTCTTTCCTATGCGGCCTTTGTGTATATGAATCTGATGTTTTACCGTTACTGTTCTTCTTATGTCAATGAGCGGAACATCTATCTCTGCATTGCGGCAACCGCCTTTCTGATCAGTTTGGGAGCCGGTGAGGTTATGGGTGTTTCGGAAGTGCTTTACGCTGCCGGCTGTTCAGTACTGCTGACATTGATTGCCATGAAAAAATAAAAAGAACCGCCGGATTTCAGCGGTTCATTTCAGACGTATGGATCTTAGCGATCGAAATACTTCTTGCGGGTTTCGCTCAGGTTGTCGCAGTAGTAGCGGACAGTCAGAGTATCGGAAACCTTGTTTTCTTCTGCCGGTTCAACGATGAAGCCGTCGCCTTCGAGCATGCAGTTGAGAATCGCATTGCATGTTGTGGACAGGTTGTCGACACCTGCCTCAACCTCTGTCAGAAGATCGCCTGCATTGATCTCGATGTAGAGCCAATCCATGGCATGGGCTTCACCCTTCTTCCAGTTGATGATGTCTTCGTAGTCCTTGACAGTTCTCTTGACAACTTCAACCTTTTCCTCAGCCTTCTTGGCTGTCTTCTTTGTTGTCTTCTTGGCAGGAGCCTTCTCTTCTGTGCTCTTCTTAGCGGCTGTCTTTCTGACAGTCTTCTTGACAGGAGCTTTCTCCTCAGCTGCCGCTGTTGCTGCAGCCTTCTTGGCTGTTGCTGTCTTCTTGGCAGCTGCCTTCTTTACAGTTGTGGTTTCAGCTGAAGCTTCAGCTGTTTTCTTAGCAGTAGTCTTCTTCGCAGCTTTTTTGACAGTTTTTACTTCTGTCTCTGCTGCATCTGTAGCTTTAACAGTTTTCTTTGCTGGCATGACATATACCTCCCATGAATCATCAATAAAGCCGTAATTAAGTATATCACAAAAATTTCATAATCCAGTATTTTTGCGGTTTTAAAGGCTTTTAAAGGGCTTACATGCGTGATAAAGTATAGTAAATTCAGAAAGAGGACGCAAAATGATCATAAACACGGATGGTATGAGACAGATCGAGGCGAATTCAGGCATACCTGTTTTCGACCTGATGGAACATGCCGGAAAGGCTGTTAGCGATACGCTAAAGACGGTCATTTCGCGGAATGAGAATGTTTTGATTTTGATCGGCAGCGGCAATAACGGCGGAGACGGATCGGTGATTGCGCGCCTTTTGAAAGACGAATACCAGTGCCGTATTGTACCGGTATGCGGTTCGCCGAAAACAGATGCGGCGAAGGCGGCATGGCGGAAAGTGCCCCGCCGCATGAAAGCGGCTTATAAGAATATCGAAGCGGAAATTGCCGGTGCGGATGTGATCATCGATGCGGTTTACGGTTTCGGCTATCATGGAAATCTCATTGGCGAAGTCAGAAAAGTCTTCCGGCTTGTCAACAGCTCGCGTGCCAGAGTTTACGCAGTCGACATCAACTCCGGCGCCGAGGCCGATACCGGCTATTATGACCGGGATGCACTGAAAAGCGACATCACCTTTGCGCTTGACTGCCATAAGCCTTTTCATATGCTGAGAAAGAATCATCACCTGTTCAGACGTGTGCAGCTGCTTGATCTTTCCCTGCCCCATAAAACGGCAACCCCGTATCATGAAATGAACGAGGAGATCTTTTTTGAGCATTATCCGAAACGTGCCGAGGATGCCTATAAGGGAACATACGGACATACCCTGATCTGCGGCGGATGCTATGGCATGGCGGGAGCGGTGATGCTCAATATCACCGGCGCCAAAACGGCCGGCTCCCCTTACATCGAAACAGCCCTGCCCGAAAGCATCTATACAATCGCGGCTTTGAAACATACAACCGCGGTCTATCATCCATTCGGATACAATACCGCCCAGGATGTTGTATACAATGCATTGACTCACGCTTCTGCGATTGCCTTCGGTTCCGGCGCGGTCTATATGGAGCGCAAAAAGGAATGCATGGATCTCATTCTGCAGAACAGCCGCGGACCGGTTGTGCTTGATGCGGAAGCCCTGCGCATGTTTGTGCAGAACACCTACCTTCTCCGTTTTGTGAAATGTCCGGTCATCATGACGCCGCATATCGGCGAGTTTGCCGCCCTGATCAACCAGCCGGTTGAAACGGTTGAGCGCCACCGCATGGAATATGCCGCATGTTTTGCAAAGGAGAACAATGTCATCCTGGTGCTCAAGGGCCCCAATACCATCGTGGTTTCTCCGGATGGCGACACCTATATCAACCAGAGCGGCAATGAGGCGCTTGCCCAGGCGGGCAGCGGGGATGTCTTGTGCGGCATGATCGCGGCGATGTGCACGCTTGTCAAAGATGTGTTCACGGCTGTCACCATGGCTGTATGGCTGCATGGTCATCTGGCGGATCTTGGCCGTGAGGAGTATGCGGCGGAAACATTTGATCTGGAAAGCTTCCCGGCCATTATGAACAAGCTGCTCAAAAAGCACAAATATTGACATTTGTTAATATTTCAGAGAATTTACACATATGTTCGGTTCACGAACATATGTTTTTGTTTTACAATTTCTTTAGTTTCAAAAAATAAATGAGGCTTGTATGACAAAATACAGACCGCAGGTCATCACAACAAAGGACGCAAAGAAGCAGGTGAACCGTTTCGGAATCTCACTTGTGATATATATCTTTATCAATCAGATGCTATGGTACGGGGTCAGTTTCCTGAAAAGCTACTATCCTCAGGCGCTTTTCGGTTTTGATCCGGATCTCGTGATTATGGTATTTTTTATCGTGACGCTTGCGATTGCGGGGTTCGGACTGTTCCGGATTTCCTCAAAAGCGCTCGATCTTGATATCAAAGATTATCTGCGCAAACCGCAGATCAGTGCCAGACGGTGGATCGTATTGATCTGCCTGTGCATCGGCATCACCTATCTTTCAACTGCCGTTGCCACCTTCTTCCGCTTCCTTCTGCATCCCGCTGCCAGCGCATATGCATTTGTCGGCAATTTCACCACGCCGCTCAATATCATCAAAAACGCTGTTTATTTCCTGCTGTTTGTATTGATCAAACCGATCTGCGACGAATATGTTTTCCGCGGCGTGATCCAGCGTCAGCTCGGTCATTACAACCGCTATTTCGGAGTTCTCGCATCCGCCTTCCTCTATGCGCTTGCGGCTCCCAACATGACAGATGCGATTCCCGCTTTCTTCAGCGGATGGTTTTTGGCTCTGGTCACATACCGCTATCATTCCATTGTTCCGGCCCGCGTGATACATATCGCAACCGCCCTCTTCGCATGGCTGATCGCCGTGATTCCGGATCAGTATGTGATCATTCCGACGGTTCTCACCGCTTTGGTTTATATCATCGGAGCAGCCAGTCTGATCGGCAGCCGGCTCAATTTCCATATCTCATCAAGCGGTGCGCTGAACGGAAAATTATGGAAGACACTGCTGAGCAGCTTCACGATCATCCTCTGCATCATTCTGTTTATCGCAGGCAGCGTGCTCTCCTTCTTCATCGTTTAAAAAAGCGGCTTCTCATATGAGCCGCTTTCCATTTACCACTTGTTGGCAACCTTCTCGGCAAAGCCGGGGAGGTTTTTGATTGCAAAGGGACTTCCATCGTCCAGGATCACCGTACCGGTGAATCTGCCGAACACCTGGTGCTGATCAGAACAGATCAGCTTGAGATCAATCAATGCCGCTCTGTCTATGACCGGTTCAAAGCCAAGGTTCACCCTGCCATCATCGGAAGTGAATGTCCATGGCTTCATGAAGTCATCGCTGCCATCCTCTTTGCGGGGAATGTTGAATGTCACCTGGGAAAGCTTGTGCGCCTTTCCATCCACAAACAGCATGTTTTCACTGGCTGCCGATGTATCGCCGAACCCATAGCCCAGATTGAAACCGAAACGTTTTCCGTTGGCCATGGCGCTTGCGCTTGACCAGTACCATGTATTGGAATAGGTCCATACACCCCTGCCCCAGTCCAGCACACCGAACGCGCTGTCCGGCTCGAAGCGGTAGCCGTCATTGCCGATGGATACATAGTCCTGTGCCCTGAGGCAGTTGATTTTCTGGTTGTAATAAAATGCTTTGGGATCTTCCTGATATGGCGTCGCTATGACCATCGAATCCTGAGGCACATCATCAAGAATCAGATCCGCACTCAGCGTTTTATCATCCTTGAAATTCCTGTAATTGACGGTGAGATGGCGCTTCTGGCCGTTGTTGGCAAAGATCATATTCAGGTTTTTATTATGGAAGCTGACATTGCCGCTGACCGATGTGGAAGGCAGCTTTGTCTTGCCCATGGGCATCAGGATGATCTCGCTCTTTGTGGTCTCTTCGGGCTTTTCCAGATCAATCCATGACACGCTCTCAAGCCCCATGTAGGAGTTGTCCGAAATGGTCAGGGCCAGCGCGCGTCTGCCGTCGCTGATGAGGTAATAATCCCATTCCTTGATGCGCAAGGGATTGGCTTTGATGTCTTTCCTTCGGTAATCCCTGATCAGTGAGGTGGCATAGCCGGCTTCAATGAGTTCCCCTTCGTGATTAAGCAGCGCTCCCTTTTCAATGATTTGTTTCTGCATGTGATTTCCCCCTTTTTACGGATGAAAAAAACCGGATGAAACCATATGACATCCGGTCATTTGTACAAATTAAACATTCATGATATCGGCTTTGACATGGCTCATGCGCTGTCTGGAAAGCTCCTGCACGCAGAGCATCATACCGCCGACAAACATATATTCGATCACATCATCAGCCTTGATGAGCTTGGGAATGTATTCCTCCTGCACCACTTTGGCCATTTCCTTCCTGAGCATATCGAGGTCATATACCATGTCGCAGTAAATGACGATCACTTCCGGATCAAAGGTGGCAGTCAGCGTGATCAGATACTTTGCCACGATCTCAAGGGTTCCTTCCGGTGTTTTCAGAAGCTCGTCGGGATCAGCGCTGTACAGCGTGATACGGTGGATATACTGCATCTCACCGGCGAGATTGCACTGGCCGGTATAAAGGCTGCCGTTGATGACATTGCCCACGCCGGCGGTTCTGGCCGCATGCGGATGAAAATAGAAGCTGAGATTTCTGGTCTTCTTCTGCAGCCCGTAATAGCCAAGCGCCATTGCATTTGCATCGTTGACAAACAGTATGTTCAGTCCGTACTTCTCTCTGAAATGTGTTGCCACATCAACATCAAAGATTCCGGCGGAGCGGAATGTCATATGGCCTTTGACAAACACACCCGGCGAATTGATGCATACCATCTCGATTCCCGGGAAGCGGGCGAGCTCAAAGTCGAGCATATCCTCAAGGTCGAGTATTTCAAATTTGCTCTTGATGACCTCATCCTGATGGGTGACCATGCCGGCATCGTAAATTCTGTAAACAAAACGGATCGATGCATATTCAACGATGATTGAAATGATCAGCATGCGTGGCGTATTGCGGAATTCCATTCTCTCCGCCGGCAGCATCTTCTCCTTGATCTGTCTTTCATTTTCATCAATCGTGTTTCTGACAAAACGGAGGAAGCCGCTGACATCATAAGAGCCGAAGATTGAGGTCGGAATGACCTGAACAATCTTGGTGGAAAGAATGTCCTTGACCTTCTCATAATCAAAACCGATCTGCGGCGCAAGCAGAATCACGTCATTGTCATAGCCTTTGACATAGAGGTTGTTATAGGAAACCGCACTGAATTCAAAGTTCAGATTCAGCAGGTCGCTCGCGCTTTTGAGCTTTTCCAGGAAGTAATGGGTCGTGATGCCCGATGAGCAGCATAACAGTACCTTTGTGACCGTGGATTTCTTCTGTTTCAGGACAACCGAAACCATCTCCTCAAACAGTCCTTTGGCATGATTTATATCCTTGAGTTCAAAATGCAGATAGAACACGGCGTCAGTGGTGATCTTGTTGACGACGCTCATTTCAACGATATTGAAATTCTCAAGCGGATAAAAAGCCACTGTCCCTTCGGCATAATCCGTCGAGACGGAAATGTGCTCATATTTATCCTTGTAGAAGCTGATCTCGTACTCGCTGCTGCGTTGGGAAAGACACCATTCCCTGTATTCTTTCAGCAGTGACAGGCTTTTCTCATCATCCATACTTCGCTTACTCCTGACTTTATTTTACACCAGACGAAGTTTTCAGAACACGATGATCAGAAAAAAGAGGCTCCGGCATGCCCAATGCCAGTAACTTTTCCGGCTTGACAATTTAAATGTTTTAGCAGGGTGCTCCAGTTAACCTGGGGCATCCTTTTTTTACACTTTTTTCTCTGCA
>CACWLH010000065.1 GCA_902761625.1 uncultured Erysipelotrichaceae bacterium | reverse complement strand
CCGGAACTGTGTGACCGTACAGCATGGTTGGGTGCGATATGGGGTGACTCCGGAGATGAGTACGAAAACATGTCCGGCAGAGTCATCCAGTTTACTCATGACAGAGTTGAAAAAGAACTGGACACATGCCCCTGGGATATAGTCGGTGCAGAGATGTGCAATATGACTACTGCAATGTTCACGGCTAATTTCGACTTGTGCTCCCATAATAATGAAAACGAAGATCAGCTTAATATGTGCGAGGCGAGAGGATGCGGAGACAGACACTGCCGTATTATCGCCGAAAGCCGTGAAAAATATCCCGCTCCTCCCCATGCATTATGGGAATCCTTCGGACCGGCGGTTTCCGATGATTACAAGAAATTCACCGCGGAAGAGGAGTGCGTTGAGGAAAGCATGATGTTCCGTGAGGAATGCAATTATCATTTCGTCAACGGCACCAACAATGAGACAGACTCCTCCAACCAGATGGTCAACCTCTCCACCGCCGCTTCCCTTTACCTTCTGCCCGCCATCGCCAATGCGGTGAAACTCGGCTACACCACCGAACAGCAGGCGGAATGGATCAAGAAGTGTGTGCTTGAGGCAGCCGGCAAAGCGATGTATGGCGAACGCTATGCGATCCGCGCCTGCCGTGAATGGCTTGGCGTGCCGGATAACATCCATGACGGAAGAGTGATGGGCGGCGTCATAGAGATGCTGCTGCAGTCCATCCTCTGCAAATACGAGATTGAGGCCTTCAATGAGAATGAGGTCATCTATGTCATCGACAGAGGCGGACTTGCCATCGGCGCAACCCAGTCATTGTGCGAAGCGCATCTGTATATGTGGCACGGCATGGTCAAGACTCTTGTCAGCGCTGAATGGAGCGTATGGGAAGAGGATTCCCCTGCCGGCAAGATGCGCATCAAAATTGCGAAGAAGATCGATAAATTCATGTAAGGAGAACAGGCACTCATGTTTAAGAACATTTTCAAAAATGACGACTGGAAACGCCGTGAACATATGGCTGTCCGTGAAAAAGTCGGATACTACCTGTTTACCCACCAGCTGATGGAAGTCAGCGGACCGGACGCACAGAAGTTCCTCGACTGGATCTTCCCCAACAAAATCGACACCCTGAAAGTCGGACGCGACCGTTATACCGTCATGCTCAATGAGCAGGGCGAAATCATCGATGACGTTGTTGTCATGCGCATGGATGAGGAAAGATACTGGGTATCCACCCTCTATGCGACAAAAGCGGATGACTGGTTCTATTATCACAGTGATGATTTCGATGTAGACTGCAGCGAAATCACCGAAGACTGGCACATGTTCTCCATTCAGGGTCCCTTAAGCAAGGATGTCATGAACGGCCTGATTGAGGGCGGTGTTGATGATCTGAAGTTCTTTGCCAACAGAGAAGCGAAGATGAAGGATCTTGATGTCATCATCAACCGCGGCGGCTTCACCGGTGAAAAGCTTGGCTATGAGGTCTATTGTGCAGCCGATGATGCGGATGCCGTTCAGGATCTGATCGATGAGGCGGTCAAGGCTGCCGGCGGACTGGAAGTCACCGAATTTCAGGTCTTCGCCTGGACCCTTCCCACTGAAGCGGGCTTCTATTACATGAGAGATCTCGCCCACACCAATCCGTTTGAAGTCGGACTGGAAAAGAACATCAACTGGGACAAGGAGTTCATCGGCAAGGATGCCCTTCTCAGGATCAGAGAAGAAGGCGCCAAGCGTGAAATGGTCGGCTTCATCGTCACCGATCCGGAAGAAAACTTCTATATCCGCGCCAAACAGTATGGCGGACCGGGTGAGCCGGTTTACATCGATGGTGAGGAAGAGGAAGTCGGACGGGTTTCCAAGATGGTCTACTCCTATGTCAAGGACGTGAACAACGGCTACATTCTGGCGAAGAAGGATAAGCTTCATATCGGTGATAAAATCAGAATTCACGGCTATGAATGCGAGATCACCGAGAAGAACTGGCTGAATTGAATAAAACCTGACACCACAAGAAACAGCGGCCCATGCGGACCGCTGTTTTCATGCGTCTTCCGGATTATAATTTGATTTCATTGCGGATGAGAGAGAAACCGATCTCCTCCACATTGACCAGGCCGTAATTGATGCCGACCGCCACCGCTGTCCCGGTTATACGATTGAGTCCCAGCCAGCATGAGAACGCACCGGCCGAGCCGGTATGCCATGAGACGGGGATGTCCTTTTCCAGTCTCCAGGCAAGACCGCTGCTGGCATTCTTCTCGCACGGTCCGTGGTATTCATGGCACATTCTGAGATAGGGTCTTGATCCGTCAAGATTGATCTCTGCAAAGCGCAATAAATCCTCCATCGTGGCGTTAAGCGCACCGGCCGGAGCGATGATATCCCCCTTCTCCCATTGCCAGCAATTGCATGGCTGATCCTTTTTATCATAGCCTTTCATTTCCACATTTCCTAAAAATGTATTTGAGAGGCCAAGATCATTTTCAATGTAATCGGTGAGGGAATCCCAGAAACCCTTACCGCTCACCTGACCCACGATATAGCCGAGAATGCTCATGCCGATATTGGAATAGGAGAACGGATAGGACTGATCCTTGAGACGTGTTTCGCGGATGATCTTCATCATCCCCTCCTCATCCGGATATCCCCTGAAGGGATTGGTATGGAAGAGGCCGCCTTCTTTGTTCTGATTGATGAAGAACGGCAGACTGCTCAGCAATGTATAAGGCTGCATTTTATATCCGGAAGTATGGGTGGCCAGCCTTCTGAGCGTCGGATAATATCTTTCGGGAAGATCCTTGATGTAATCATTGATATGCCCGTCAAGATTCAGCTTTCCTTCCGAGATGTATTTTGCCATCAGGGAGGTTGTGAAAGGCTTGCAGATGGAGCCGACCGGATAGATGAGCGCTTCGCCCTCAATAATTTTCTGATCCGGACCGTAATGAACGATTTCCTTCTTACCGTTTTTCAGGATGCCGATGGTAAGCTCAACATGATTTCTGTTTTTATAGAGTTTTGCAATTTCAGCTTTTGCCTGTTTGGGAAGCTTCATGAACATTCCCTCCTTTGCTGACTTCATTCTAACATGCATATTTGCGGCCAGTGTTGACACAAAGGCAAATGAAAACCGCCCGCGTTCACGGACGGTCAGAGTCACTTAATTGCTGGAGGGATGCGGCATGTATGCGTAGAGATTCATTGCCAGCGCATTGATCGGCATGGTCTGCAGCCAGACTTTGCCCGGGCCGGTGACGACGGTGTTGAAGAGGCCTTCGCCGCCAAGCATGACATTGGAGAAGCCTTTGATTCTCTGGATACTCATGGAACATGTGACATCCATCGCCGCCACATAACCGGAGTCAATGATCAGCTGTTCGCCGGGTGCCAGTTCCCTGACATCCACCGCGCCGTCAATTTCCAGCCATGCATAGCCGCTGCCGGTATACTTCTGCATTAAGAAGCCTTCGCCGCCGAAGAAGCCGACGCCTGCCTTTTCCTGCAGATAGATTTCCATATTCACATTTTCCGTAGCTGCTAAGAAGGAGCTCTTCTGGGCAATGATCGGCTTGTCACCGATATTGAAGGCAAGAATATCACCTGGGCAATGCTTGGCCATGACAAGCTCACCGGCATTGTTTGCGTGATAATGATTGAGGGCGAGAGATTCACCGACAAGCATCTTCTTGAACATTCCGCCAAGACCGCCTGTCTTTGTCTCCATCTCAATACCCGGGCTCATCCATGCCATGGCGCCGCTCTGGCACTTGATGCTTTCACCTGCGTTCATTTCGATTCTGAGGATGGTGAACGGCTGTTTGCTGATTTCGTATTTCATCTGATTTCTCCTTTTTTTCTTCTTCATTTATTCAACAGATCCGCTTTCTGTGTCTCATAAATGACAGCTGTTTATATTATTGCACAAATCCGCTGGATTTCCCCTCACGATTGTAAAGATCCATCATCCTCACATTGTTATGAATGCGATACACTGTGTCAATCTGATCACAGTGGTATAATGATTCCCATAGAAGGGATAAACACGACAATTATGAATAAAGAATGGTCACTCGAAAAACTTTACAAAGGATATGATGATCCGAAATTCACCCAGGATGAGGCGGATCTGGATCAGCTGATTGAGGATTTCAAAACACTTTGTGAAAATCTGAAGGGCGAACCGAAGGATGTTCTGAAGAAAGCGATTGAAACCACTCAGAAGCTTGAAGCAAAAGCTCATACACTTTTCTCATTTGCCTCATTGAGCCAGGCGGTCAACACAAGCGATGTCAAGGCCGCTGCCGTTCAGGGAAGACTCTCCCGCAAGCTCTCCGCCACTGCCGCTCCGCGTACAGCTCTCGTGCAGTACATTGCAGCGCTGGATGATCTCGCAAGTGTGATCGATTCCGATCCCCTGCTCAAGGAACATGAATTCTATCTGACCAATATCAAAGAAGCCGCAGAGCACACCCTTTCCCCGGAAGTGGAAAAGGTGATCAGCCTCTATGAGATCAGCGGTTCCGGCGCCTGGAGCGATCTGCAAAGCTATCTGACCTCCACCGTACCGGTTGAATATAACGGCACAGTTACCAACCTTTCCGATATCAGAAACAAGGCTTACGATCCTGATCCTGCAGTCAGAAAGAGCGCATATGAGGCGGAGATCAAGGCATACGACCGGATCAAGGACGGCATTGCTTTCTCACTGAATTCCATCAAGATGGAAGTCATCAATCACTGCCAGTTAAGAGGCTATGAGTCCCCGCTGGATGAAACACTGAAAAACGCCCATATGAAAAAGGAGACACTCGACGCGCTGATCGGTGCGATGAATGAGTATCTGCCGAAATTCTGGGAATATATGAAAGCCAAGGCAAAACTGCTCGGCTATGACAACGGTCTGCCCTTCTATGAGATGTTCGCACCGCTGGAAGGCAATGACACCGTATTCACCACCGAACAGGCACGTGACTATCTGGTTGAACTGTTCTCCACATTCGATCAGGAAGAAACAGACATGATCGCAAGAGCCTTCGATGAGGCCTGGATTGACTTCTATCCCCATGCCGGCAAAGTCGGCGGAGCCTTCTGTGCGGAAATGCCTACCATCAAGGAAAGCAGAATTCTCACAAACTTCGATGGCGCTCTTGGCGATGTGGTCACCCTGGCTCATGAGCTTGGCCATGCCTTCCACAACTGGTGCCTCAGAGACAATTCCATTCTGAATCTGGATGTCTCGATGCCGGTGGCTGAAACAGCTTCCACATTCAATGAGGTGGTTGCGATGAACGCCGCCATCAAAGCGGAAAAAGACCCCATTGCAAAGCGTGCATTGATTGAAAGCCAGCTGATGGATGCCAACCAGATCATCTGCGACATCTATTCCAGATATCTCTTTGAAACAGCGGTATTTGAAAACCGTGAGAAAGGATTCATGTTCGCCGATCAGCTGTGCGAACTCATGATCGAAGCGCAGAAGAAGGCCTATGGAGACGGTCTTGATCATAACTGCCTGCATCCTTACATGTGGGCATGCAAGGGTCATTATTACAGCGGACATTTAAGCTTCTACAACTTCCCCTACGCATTCGGCGGCCTGTTCGCAAGAGGCCTCTATGCGAAGTATCTCAAGAAAGGACCTTCCTTCGTTCCGCTTTATAAGAAGATGCTCAAGGCAACCGGAACAACCACCGTTGAAGGCGCTGCCGCAGTTGCCGGAATCGATCTGACCGACATCAATTTCTGGAGAAGCTCTCTGCAGATCCTCGCCGATGAGATTGATGAATTCATCGAGCTCTGCAAATAATCCTCTTGATACAGCCAAGGCTCCGGAGTGAATTCCGGAGCCTTATTTACTTTCCGCTGGTCTGACGGTCGATTTCAATTTTGTGATTATGGTTTTTGGTATAGGTTGCAGCATAGATCAGGCAGTAGATCAGATTCAGAATGTAATCGAAACAGACCTGAGAATAAAATGTGCCGATGTTGTCGCCGGAATTCTCCCTGTCCGGGATGTGAATCCAGATATCGCAGGCCTTCGACATGGCTGTATCTTTGTCCGCGCTCAGTAAAACACTCGGACATTTTTTCTTTTTGAGAATCTGCAGACATCTTTCATAAGCCGGCGCACCGCCTCTGTATGAGATAAACAGAGCCGCATCCTCGGATGTCGCATTGTATGACATGCCGGCCTCTTCGGATGTTTCGGTTGCCATGACGCACATCTGATTGATTTTGAACATCTTGTTCATGAATGATTTTCCGCGGATCATCGAATCGCCGCGGCCGTAGATAAAAATGGTGCGGGCATTCATAAACAGCGAAGCAGTCTTTTCGAGGTCTTTGTAATTCAGTTCATTCAGCAGATCGCGCACTGCCTGATGCTGAAGCGTCATCATGGTATGGGCGATCTTTGAGGTGCTGTTGCCGATATAGAACGGGCGTGACGCATCAAGCAGCTCATCCCTGTATACAGCGGTTTCCATTTCCTTTAACAGCGCAACCTTGAAATCACGGAAACCCTCATACCCGGTCTTTCTGCATAATCTCATGATGGTGTTAGGCGCTGTGTAGCATTCGTCCGCAAGCTGTCTGACACTCATTTTCACCATATCATCGCCATGATTCAGAATATAATCTGCGACGGACTGCTCGGTCCGGGTGAATCCGGTCATGTGCATCGGCTTCATCGTTGCTCCGATCGTCTCTTACACACTGGCATATGTCCTGACAGCCATCGGCTTCTGCCCTGTCAAGTATGTCAACGTCCCCTGGACAACTCCTCCCGTGATTGCCGGCTTCCTGGCATCCGGCGGAAACATCATGGGCGGTGTTACACAGCTGATCTGCCTGGCAGCGGCGGTTCTGGTTTACATTCCCTGCATCAGGCTGTATGAAAAGCAGCAGAACGCGCAGGATGCCGCAGCAAAAGCTGAATAATCAAAAAACTGAATAAGCCCCTTTCAACGGGAAGGAAGCGCAGCCTTCCTTCCCTTCTTATATCTGAAAAAAAGAAAAAATTGATCTGAATATATAAAGGAGAAAAATCATGGTCAGACTCGGAATCGCAGGAACAGGAATTATCGTACAGGAAGTCCTTCCGCTTGTATCACAATGGGGTTATGAGCCCGTCGCGGTGTGCGGAACACCTGCCACGGAAGATCAGACAAAGGAACTCGCAGACAAATACACAAACGGTGTTTATTACAACACCTATGCCGATATGTTAAAAGACGCAAATGTGGAATGCATCTATGTCGCGGTTCCCAATTTCCTTCATTACAGCTTTGTCAGGGATGCTCTGGCAGCAGGAAAAAACGTGATCTGTGAAAAGCCCCTCACCAGCAATCTCAGAGAAGCAAAGGAGCTTGAAAAAGCTGCGAAAGAAGCCGGCCTCTTCCTCTATGAGGCAATCACCACCGTTTATCTGCCCACCTTTAAAAAGACAAAGGAGCTGCTGGATCAGATCGGCACAATCAAGCTTATCTCATGCAACTTCTCAAATTATTCCAGAAGATATGACGCTGGATTACACAGCCGAAACCCTTGAGATGCTGAAACGGCAGGAAGAGGCGCTTGTCTTTGATCACTTCACCAGTCAAGACGCATTGAAACTGGGCTGTCTTCTGGTGAAACTCAGTGAGCAGTATGACCGGGAAGTGTCCATCCGCATCACAAGAGAATCCGATGAGCTTGTAATCTTTCAATATGCAGGCGACACTAAAACTGAAGCCAATATTGTTTACATGGAAGGCAAACGAAAAGCCAGCCTTGAAGGCGGTCACTGCAGCGCTTATGTGTATGTGGCAAACCGGCTGAATCATGAATTCGCATATATGTTTGAGAAAATGCCGGAATACTGTCCTGGTGCCGGTGCCTTCCCCATCATGGTAAACGGCATACGCACAGCCACAGTGGCGCTCAGCGGACTGCATGACGGAAAAGATCATGAACTGATCATCCGCGGACTGGAAGAAATGCTGCAGAGAAAAACGGAAGAATTTCCCTGGATTCTCGTCTGATTGAAATCAGCGTGTTCCCCGAATCCATGTGTTAATATACAGATATCAGCGAGGTACAGATCATATGGCAAAAGTATTGCTTGTAAACGGCTCACCGCACGAAAACGGCTGTGTTTCCACAGCCATGGATGAGATCATTTCAACCTTGAATCAGAACGGTATCGAAACAGAGAAGCTCTGGCTCGGCGTCAAGCCGATGGCCGACTGCATCGCATGCGGTCAGTGTCAGAAAAACGGCAGATGCGTCTTTGATGATGAGGTCAATAAAATAGCCGCAAAGCTGGATGAATATGACGGCATCATCGTCGGCTCCCCTGTTTATTACGGCGGTCCAAACGGCCGATTGACATCCTTCATGGACAGATTGTTCTTCAGTGTTCCCAAATCCAGGTTCTCCGGCAAATTCGGTGCTGCGATCGTCTCATGCCGCAGAGGCGGATCCACTGCCGCATTTGAACGGCTGAACCAGTACTTCCTGATGGAAAACATGCATGTGGTCGCTTCCCAGTACTGGAACCAGGTGCATGGCTCAAATGCCGAGCAGGTCAGACAGGACGAAGAAGGAATGCAGACAATGCGCACACTCGCAGCCAATATGGCATTCCTCATTCATGCAAAACAGAAGGCGCTCGAAAGCGGTCTTGAGCAGCCGGTTTACGAAAAATCCGTTTTCACCAATTTCATCCGTTAATCTTCATAACAGAACCAGCCATACCGGCACCTGATATTCAATCCGTCAGGCAGCTGATATGGCTGGTTTTTCTGTTCCATGATTGTAATGATACTTTCCGAAAAAAAGGAGCGGCGCACGGGAATCGAACCCGCATATTCAGCTTGGGAAGCTGACATTCTGCCACTGAATTAGCGCCGCATCGCTTAGTTATTATAACACTTCACAGGAATAAAACACAGATGAAGAGGCTGTGTCCCATGATATAATCGCATGGAAATGAATACGAAGATGATCCGTGATGCACAGGCAATGCAGCTGTGTGCATGGTATGAGAAAAACAAAAGATCACTGCCATGGCGTGACACAGGCAATCCTTATGATGTGTGGCTGAGTGAGATCATGCTGCAGCAGACCCGCATCGAGGCGGTGAAGCGCTATTTTGAGCGTTTCCAGAATGAGCTGCCTTCAATTGCGGATGTGGCTTCATGCGATGAGGACAGGCTGATGCGCTTATGGGAAGGTCTTGGCTATTACAGCCGGGCAAGAAATCTCAAAAAATGCGCATCTGTTCTGATGAATGAATATGACGGAAGTTTTCCCGCCGATGAGGCAAAGCTGAAAAAGCTTCCGGGAATCGGACCTTATACAGCCGGAGCCATCGGCTCGATCTGCTTTGATCTTGCCCTGCCGGCGGTGGACGGCAATGTCATGCGGGTGCTCAGCCGTGTGCTTGAGATCAGAGAAGATATCAGAAATCCCGAAACAAAAAAGACAATTGAATCAATTGTCAGAACCGTTCTGGAAAAAGGTTATGTCCGCCCTTCCGTTTTCAATCAGGCATTGATGGAACTTGGCGAAGTGATCTGTGTGCCCAATGGCGAACCCATATGTGACAAATGCCCTCTGAAGGATTCATGTCTTGCGCATCAGAAGAATCTCACCGGTGAAATCCCGTACCGCTCGAAACTGAAGGAGCGCAGAATTGAGCAGAGAACCATTCTCGTCATCCGCGACGGCCAGCGCTTTCTGATGAACAAACGGCCGGATACCGGTCTGCTTGCATCTCTTTATGAATTCTATGGAATTGACCGGAAGCTCAATGAGCGTGAAGCGCTGAGTGAAGTCAGAAAGCTCGGTCTTTCCCCTTTGCATATCAGCCACCTTCCCGATTCGAAGCATATCTTCACCCATAAGGAATGGCATATGAAAGCCTATGAAATCATGGTTGAGGACGCTTCTGATTTTGAAAGAGATTCGATGTTTCTGGTAACGAAAAAGGAACTGGCATCACTGGCAGTTCCTTCGGCATTCAAAACTTACATTGACTGGTACAGTCTCAGGGATTAGTCATTCCCTTCGGTCTGTGCCGGTTTTTTGTTTTTGGAGCGGAACACTCTTTTCTCCGTCTTTTTCACCTGCGGCTGTTTAGGCGCGGATTCAGCTTCCGTACTGACTGTTATCTTTTTTGCCGGTTTGGCGCTTTTCTTTTTCGAAGCGGTTTTACGGACAGTCTTTTTCTTTGCAGGCGCCTTTTCTTCCAGTTTTGTTTCCGCGGGTGTTTCAGTCAAGGCAGCGGTTTCGGTTTCTTCCGCAGTGCCTTCCTGTTTCCATGCATTCTCATTTTCGCCGCCTCTGTGCATGAGGAACTGGGCAGCGGTATTGAGATCCTCAAAGCGGTATGCCTGGTTGAACTGGACACGGCCGTTTTCAAGGGAATGGAAGTAGCCTCTTTCATCAAGGTCCAGATACATCTTGCGCATCTTCTTCATTTCCTTGGGACCGTATGACTTCATGATTGAGCCGGGAAGAACCTCAATCATGCCATTGTCCAGACGGATTGCTCTGGCGGTGACGGTCGGAGCATTCAGAGAAAGAATGGAACGGTCCTGCTCAATGTTGAGATGTTCCTTCTCATGCATCGCATTGGCGCCGTTGTACGGATAGATGCGGATGATCTGTTCAGTCAGTTCATCGCAGCGTTTGAGAATATCCTCTTTGGTCCATTTTTTCTTCTTCAGGATTTCCGTATTCATCCGGATATGAAGCGTTTTGGAGAGAATGCTCTTTTTGAAGTTGAAATCCTCATTGCCCATTCTGGAGTTGTCATAGCGGGCGCATAAGGTCAGATTGCCGATCAGGTTGGCATAGAAGGAATATTCATCCTCATCCTTTGTGCCGGAATTCTTCACCCACCATTTGTTCGGGTTCTGGGGCATGATGTGTTCAATATTGAGATCCGATGTGTCCACCGCCGCACTTGCGCCATACATTTCAATTCTTTCCAGCACCGGACGGATGCACATGAGCGAGTATGCATTGAGCTCCCTCATCTGGGTGCGCAGCTGTTCATCGGTAGGCATGGCAAGTGATTTGCCGCGGTTGTAGGTCAGCAGATTGACCTTGGTCAAAGAGAGGATATCCTGCTTTCTGTTTTTTCCATAGCTGTTGAGAACGGTTCTTAACAGCGTCGGGAAATAACGGGAAAGCGCCGAGGAGTCATTTCCGCATAATGCCCTTCTCATGAGATAGGAATCAATCAGGCGGATCTCAGCCACCATGGTTTTTTCATTGATCTTTCTCTCATCAAACAGATGCATCATTTCCATCAGGAACGGTGCGGGCATGACGGAATCGCTTCTTCTGAAATCAACAAGCGCCTTCTCCACTTCCTCGTTTTCGCATGTGCCTTCATAGATGTCATGGTAATAGCGGCAGTAGCGGTTGATTTCCCTGAGCTTTGTTTCGGTATCCTCCGGACGGCTGTTCCAGTAAGACTTGAAGCCTTCATAAACATCCCGGCGGTTGAGAAGCTCATAGGTCTTGACAGCCAGATAGAAACGGAAGAATTCCTCAAGTCTGCGTGACTCAGGATAGTATTCCTCAAGCGGCTGCCAGTACATCTCATAAAGACGCTCCTGCACCTCATCGGTATGGTTCATCAGCACATAGTTGCGGATCAGATCCGCCGAAGTCAATGGCGCGCCGGTTGAGTTGATCGATTCGAAAATCTGCTGGGCATTGTCCGTTTCCGAAAGCGGGAATTCGAGAATGTCCAGTCTTGTCAGGGAATCCAGAATATCCAGGAGCTTATGTCTTTTGGACATCTCACGAATCCGTCTGATGATGTAATCATAATTGCGGTAAACACCGGATTCCTTTTCCTTGCGGTTAAGATCACGGTCACTTCCATATACCAGTCTGGCATAGACATCATCCGTGGATACGGCCGGTTTCAGACGCAGGCTTCCCTCTTTGGCCGCATGGCGGTTGTAGAGGAAATAGTCATCAATCATGCCGGCTGTGAATTTATCTTTTTTCTCTTCCGCGACTCTTTTCAAAGCAAGCAGAAAAATAAAAGTTGTGGTCAGTCTCTGCTGTCCGTCCACGATCTGCAGCTGTCTGAACATTGCCGAGATTTTGGAATCCAGATAAATGATGATGCCCAGGAAGTGATTGGTCGTTCTGTTTTCAATCAGGTCTTCCAGATCATTCATGAAACGCGCGGTCTCCTTCTGCGGATTCCACGTATATGTTCTCTGGTATACAGGGATGACAAACTGCGATCCCATGGTTGTTTTTATAAAGTCAGAAACACTTGTTCTGACGGGCTGTTTCAACATAAATCATTCCTTTCAGCACCGATATTATAACATAGCCTAACTCAGGGCTCTATGCGGGCGATTCTCATCAGCTGATAGCCGATCAGCACCCATGTTTCCCTGAACAGAAACGGCAGCTTGGTTTCAAGGGAAATATATCTTGTGGAGGGAGTCGGTGAACTGTATGCCTTGATGCCATTGTCTTCCGCCATAACCATGGCTCTCTTCATATGCAGCGGATCGCTGACAATGATGGCAGTTTCAAATCCGTTTGCGTCCATGATTTCTTTGGAATATTTCATATTCTCATAAGTGACGGTGGAATTCTCTTCAAGAATCAGATCTTCCTCCCTGAGACCGATCTCAAGGGCATATTGTGATGCGATCCAGGCATCAGACACACTGTTTCCTTCGGCAACACCGCCGGTCAGAATGATCTGATCGGCATACCCCTGCTTCAGCAGTTCTGCCGCATGGTTGATCCGTTCGGCGAAAACCGGAGTCACTCCGCTCTCATAGGCAGCCGCCCCAAGCACGATGATCACATCCGCATCCCGCTTCTCATCGACATTGCCATACATCCATATATCACCCATGATCAGTACAAAGACCGCAGCCAGTGCCGCGATCAGTATACCGATCAGTTTCAATGCTTTCTTTATCATTTTCATTTTATGCACCGCGGTTATGATACCATTAACCCCCATGAAATGAAACGCTTGCAATGTGAAGCATTTCTGAAGATTCATGAACACCTGAAAATACACATCCTCTTCTTCAATATTCCGAAGATTTCTGATATCTGAAACAAATATGAATATCAGGAGGTACTTATGAAAGAACTTGAAAAGAAATACGAAGCCCTCGGCTTCACCAATGACCTCATCTTCAAATATGTTCTCACGTCTGATATTGAATTATGCAGAGAGCTGATCAGCAGAATCGATCCTGAAATCGATACCGAAGGAATCCATTATGTGGATTCAGAAAAAGAGATCATCATC
>CACWLH010000064.1 GCA_902761625.1 uncultured Erysipelotrichaceae bacterium | reverse complement strand
TTCACATGGAATGTGAAAAGCTTCGACCAGGAAGGCGTTCAGCTCGGTAAGGATCTGGCCAAGAAAGTTCTGGCTCACGACACAGACGGCGCATTAGCTGAATACAGCGCTCTGCTCAACATCTGAGTCTGACATTGAAAGAGAAGTATAACGGCTGACAAAACAATTATCTTATTCTGCGGAGCAGGCATGTCCACAAGCCTTCTCGTCAACAAAATGAAGGAAGTGGCCGCTTCCCAGGGCAAGAATTATGACATTCATGCCCACGCTCTGACCGAGGAAGCGAAGTATGCTCCGACTGCCGATGTCATTCTGATCGGCCCGCAGGTCCGTTTCGAACTCGAAAACATGCGCAAGAGAAATCCCGGCAAAAAGATCACCGACATTCCGATGCGCACATATGGCCTGATGGACGGCAAAGGCGCACTTGAAATCGCCGAAAAAAATGATGGCTGAATAATCAAAGCCTGCTGAAAACACACTGTTCAAAAGAGCAGTGTGTTTTTTCATTCAAAAAAGACAGCCATGAGATTCATGACTGTCAATGATCATATTCTTATTTCTTGAAACCGTCTCTGAGCAGAACGCTTCTGTTGAAGACCAGATGATCGGCGCTGGAGTCCTTGTTGTCAAGGCAGAAGAAGCCGATGCGCATGAACTGGAAGGTCGGAGCGTTGGTTCCGGTGCGGTTTTCACGGGCGTCGAATTCCTTCGCCACATCCAGCATGGATTTTTCAACCTTGCAGTGGTTCAGCACGGTAAGGCTTTCCGGATTCAGTGCTTCCAGGAAGTTCTTGTCCGGTCCGTCCGGGTTGGGATCGGTGAACAGATTGTCATAAAGACGGACTTCCGCATCGAGGCAGTTGTTCTGATCAACCCAGTGGATGGTTGCGCCTTTGACCTTGCGTCCGTCCGCGGGATCGCCGCCTCTGGATTCAGGATCATATTCACAGAGAACTTCGGTGACATTGCCGTTTTCATCCTTGACACAGCCTGTGCATGTGACAAGGTATGCGCCTTTGAGACGGACCTCATTGCCCGGATACATTCTCTTGTATTTGGGAATCGGTGTTTCCAGGAAGTCATCCTCTTCAATCCACAGATTGCGGCTGAAGGTGATGGTGTGTGTGCCCTGGGACGGATCGAGCGGATTGTTCTCCACTTCGAAGGTTTCGGACTGTCCTTCCGGATAATTGGTGACAGTCAGTTTAACCGGATGAATGACGGCCATGGTTCTTTCCGCGGTGGCGTTGAGATCTTCACGCAGGCAGCGTTCGAGTTCTCTGAATTCGATTGTGTTGGAGCTCTTGGCAACACCGATCACCTCGCAGAAATTGCGGATGGAGGCAGCTGTGTAGCCTCTTCTTCTCAGACCGCACAGAGTCGGCATTCTCGGATCATCCCAGCCGGAAACATAACCTTCCTCAACAAGCTGTCTCAGCTTGCGCTTGCTCATGACAGTATGATCGATGCCAAGACGGGCGAATTCGATCTGTCTGGGCTTGTGATAAGGAATGGACACATTCTCGACAACCCAGTTGTACAGAGGTCTGTGATCCTCATATTCCAGAGAGCACAGTGAATGTGTGATGCCTTCCAGCGCATCCTGGATCGGATGAGCAAAGTCATACATCGGGAAGATGCACCACTTGGTGCCCTGGCGGTGATGATTGATGAAACGGATACGGTAAATGACCGGATCACGCATGTTGAAATTGCCGCTGGCAAGATCAATCTTGGCGCGCAGGGTCATCTTTCCTTCCTCGACCTCGCCGTTCTTCATCATTTCAAACAGACGCAGATTTTCCTCAATCGGTCTGTCTCTGTAAGGGGATCTTGCCGGAGTGCTTGTGTCACCGCGGTATTCCCTGAACTGCTCGGGAGTCAGTTCGCACACATATGCCAGTCCCTTCTTGATCAGTTCAATGGCATATTCATAATCCTTTTCAAAATAGTCAGATCCGTAATAGAATCTGTCGCCCCAGTCAAAGCCGAGCCAGTGGATGTCCTGCTGGATCGCATCGACATACTCGGTGTCTTCCTTTGCCGGGTTTGTATCGTCCATTCTCAGGTTGCAGATGCCGCCGAACTTTTCCGCCATACCGAAGTCAATGCACAATGCCTTGCAGTGACCGATATGAAGATATCCGTTGGGTTCCGGCGGGAAACGGGTATGAACAGTCATTCCTTCAAACTGTCCGCCCGGTGCGATATCTTCTTCAATAAAGTTGTAGATGAAGTTTCTGTTGACATTGACTTCAGCTTCAGCCATTTCCTTCTTCTCTTCAGCCATAAGTGAATTCTCCTTGCTGTAATACCTACCAAGTATATAACAAATCACGCGGTTGGGTAACCATATCATTTGATGATGTTTCAGCCACATTTCATCATTCTTGTCTGAATATCGGACCAAACAGAAAACCGCAGCTTTCACTGCGGCATAAACTGCTTTTCAAAATGCTGAATGACGCATCATTCAGCATTCCTCATTCATATGCTCATAGTTTTCCAGAACCTGAGCGATCAGCTGAGCAAGTCCGTTATGTTCCAGGACTGCCGATGCGCATTGCAGGAATTCTTCGGTATGGAAGTCAAACGGAAGAATATAGCGGTCTTTATTTTCAGACTTTGTTTTCTGAACATAATCCGGATCAGACGCCTCACTCCATACAAAACGGCATTCCGGATCCCCATGCGAAAGCACTGATTCCACCTTCAGATCAAAGCTGCCGTCAAAGCCTTCGCACAGTGCCTGATCGATATAGCGGCAGTAATATCTGCCGTATTCTTCAAGTCCGTATTGTTTCCATGTGTCATACCATGCGCAGCGGCTGACTCTTGAAACAGTTCTGTCCGGATGAAATTCCATGACGCTTTCGTTCTCATGCGGTTTTCCTTTCCACTCACCATGAATCAGATATGCATTGATATCAGCCTTCTCATGATTCTCTTCTGCTTTTGTGCGCATCCGCTCTCCGCGTTTTCTGCCATAGGAGACGGTGATCTCTTCAATCAGCGCTTCCGCTTTTTCTTTTTCCAGAGCGGAACATATTTCTTTTGCACATAAGGCATAGATCAGGGCGTGGTCTCTGATTCCCTTCATGTCATTCCTCATTTCTTTCAAGCATCCACCATTGTCCGTCATCGCTCATGACAAGCGAAGCGTTGATGACTTCTTTAATTTCACCGGCTGATAGATCTCTGACCACGGTTTCCTCACGGTAATCCGGATCCTCTTCCCATCTGGAAAAATACAGGGAATCATCCTTGCGGAAACAGAAGGACTCATGCGCTGAAACACTGTAACGTTTCGAAAGCGGCCAGATGATTTCAAAGCACTCACTCTCTGCTCTTGTCAACATGAGCGGTTCTTTGTGCATCATCAGGTTATAGCAGTCTTTGATCTGTGTGCGCGCAATTTCACAGACAGATTCAATCCTGCCGCTTTGCGGATCAAAGGAAAGGATGCGGATCACTCCTGCCGTAAAGTCAGCCGTCAGGATCATGATCAGATTCTCGTCAGAAATCGGTTTGCCGAAATACTGCCCCGGTTTTTCCTCAACCGGTTCATATACCCGGCCGTCAATCCGGTTCACAAAAATCAGCCGGTTGGAAACGATGCGGTGATGATCCTGATACAGTTCTTGCGCTTCATACAGATCGCCATAAGTGCAATCTGTTCCCCACAGCCACACTTCACTTCCCTCAAGAGGGCTCAATGAGGAAATATTGCCTGTTTTCAATCTTCTCAATTTCATCTTTTTCTCCATATCAGGTATGGCGGATGACTTCAAAACGTTCCAGACGGATATCTTCATAGGAGCGGATGCCCGCCTTGTTCATGGCGATATTGATCTGGTCCTCCACCGTATCCACGCCTTCCAGATCAGGCAGTAACAGTCCCCGCCTTTCTCCCTTTGACACGATGACGCCATAGCGTTTCACATCCAGCTGATCCGCGCTTTCAATCGCTTCCGGCTCGCTCAGTTCATCCACGCTGATTTCCAGCCATTTCAATTCGTCCGCACGCACCGGTGAAAAGCGGGGATCACGGGCTGCAGCGCTGACGGCGTTGTATATGATTTCTTCCGCGACACATGAGCGCACCGGAGAAATGGTGCCGATACAGCCGCGCAGTTTTCCTTCCTTGTGAAGGGAAACAAATGTGCCCGCTTTCTTTATGCGCATTTCCTCAGGAATATCATCCGGCACAGCGATGATCTCACGTCTGAGTATGAAGCTTTCCAGTGATTTCCTGGCAAGCTTCACATACGGATCGGCTTCTTCTGTTTTCCGTTTCAGCTCCTCTTCCTGTTTTCTCATATAAACATCCAGGAAATGTCTGTTCTCATCTTTGGCAAGCGGATAGAACGAACAGATGCCGTAACCCACACCGGTGACATCCTCATGGGAATATGCCTTAGCATTTACAGCCATGCCGTCAAACATGCCGGCCATGATCACAAAGGAGCGATGACCGCATTCAGCCGCTTTGTCACAGAAGGATTCACTGAATTCAAACAGTTCGCCGAATGCGCCTTTGCCCATGACATCCATGATGCGCCGGTCATATTGCGGACCTTCTTCTGCATAGCCGTAAGGACCGTAGTCCTGAAGCTTATGGGAAAGATCACCGCTGGCGATGATCACGCATTTTCTGCCGGTCTTTTCGATTGCCTTGCGGATCATCATGCCATAGCGATAATGATCGCTTAACGCAAGCCCGCTCAGTCCGCTTCTGAGAATGCGGAAATCATTGTATTTCTGACGGATGAAATAAAGCGGAACCATCACTCCGTGATCCAGGTTTTTATCCCTTTCACCAAGCACGCCGGCCGGGAACTGTGTCTCATCCGCAAGCGCGCAGATTTCATCGCGCAGCTCTGTGTCATAGGTTTCTTTGAAGCTGACCTGTGATGCGCCGAATCTTGAGAAGGATCCGGCAGCGCCTTTGCCGTCGGAAATATGAAAATAGTCCGCATACATCACCGTATGCGGAGAGGTGATGATGATTGTTTCGGGTTTGAGTTCTGCGATCTGTGAAGCGACATTCTCATATGCATCAATGGTCGCGCGGATCTGTTCCTCACTCCCCTTTCCGACATCCGGAATGATCATCGGCGGATGCGGAACCATAAAAGCAGCCAGTATTGTCATGAATGCTCCTTTCTAACAATTTCCCGGGAAAACATATTTCAGATGTTTTTTTGCAATCTCAACAAGATGATAAACGGTGCTGACCGGGGTCGCATTTCTGTCCATCATATGAAAGCGCGGGAAGAAGCGGGAGATATGCAGAACCGTTTCACTGCCGTTTTCCAGTGAAGCGATCCATGCGCTTAACGCTTCCATCTCCTCATCCGTATCATTTTCACCCGGCACAATGAGCGTGGTCAGTTCCACGTGACACCGTTTCATGGCTTCTTCGATGAATGCCATGACCATCTGCCGGTTTCCTTTGAGCACATCTTCATAATATCTGTCCGTGAACCCTTTGAGATCAATATTCATCGCATCGATATAAGGCGACAGCTCATCCAGCACATGAAGCTGTGCGGTGCCGTTTGTCACCAGAATATTTTTCATGCCGCGCTCATGAATCAGCTTTGCGCAGTCCCGAACATATTCATAGCCGCATAAGGGTTCATTGTATGTGAAGGCAGCACCGATATTTCCTTTTTCACGATAATACTCTGCCGTCAAAGCGATCCGCTCAGGTGAAATAAATTCACAGCGCTCTGCCAGACGCATGGCCTGTTGAGACCATGAGATCTCATGATTCTGGCAGAAGGGACAGCGCAGATTGCAGCCATAGCTGCCCACGGAAAGAACCAGTGAGCCGGGATGAAACCGGTACAGCGGCTTCTTTTCAACCGGATCCAGAGCCAGCGAGGTGACCCGTCCGTAGTTTGCGGCAATGACCTTTCCGTTTTCACAGGTTCTTGCCCCGCAGAAGCCAAGCCCTCCCTCTGTGATTTCACAATGTCTGAAACAGACTGTGCATTCAGCCATATGTGCCTCCTTAACCGATCATCTCAGAAACATGGCGGATACTGTGGGCGATCAGCAGCTGTCCGACATAGTAAAACATAATATAAATCAGATGCCTGCGATGGCTGGAATGAGAAGAGAAGGTATTCAGAATCAGCAGAATATCACTGATCAGAAAGAACACGGCACCTGCCTGAAACATACCCGTAAAAGCATGCGGTGTATGAATCAGAGCACCGATGGCGACAAAATTCATGGCCGTGATAACACTGATATAAACAATACCGAACAGACGGTAAACTTTGTCCGCATTGATCTGTGACATGATCCAGCGGATCAGGAAGAAACTGAACACAAATGACAGAAGAATCCATAGCAGCGGCTGTTTCGCATAGCGTGCAATGGCAAGAAGATACATGATGTGGCCGGTCTGAAACAGCAGCACACCAAAGAGATAGGCCGCATTTCCATATTTGGGAACAACCCGTTTCAGCCCCAGAAAGACATCGGCCAGGGCTCCGAAAACCAGGCCCCAGACAATCAGGTCCGCGGATGCGGCACGCTCATGCGTAAACAATGCGTACATGACAAAAAACAGCGATGCCAGGGTTTTGAATAACAGTGCGCTTTGATAAGCTTCTTTCCTGTATTCCAGAACATAGACAAATGCAGAGCAAAGACATAAGGGAATCAATATAACCATATGACTGCCTCCTGTGCAATGAATAATGCTTTTTTGAACTTCTTTTTCTAAGCAAATTATACGTTATGTGCACAGTGAAAAAAAAGCACCTGATAACTCAGGCGCCGAAATATATCATTCTTGTGCTGCTTAACAGCAGAATCACCAGGATGGCGATATAGGCCGCTGCTTTCAGCAGCGGGAAGGCATTGATCTTTCCTTTGAGTTTCACTGAAACCGAACCGATGGAGAAGATGGTGAAGCCAAGCGCGATCCACCATGCCTGCGGGCTCTTTCCTGCAAAAAGGCAATATGACGTGATGCCCTGCACAATGCCGACAATGATTGTCACATATCCCATCTTTTTCGCAAATGCGCTTCTTCTGCCGGGATCGGACAGCTTTTCCATGAAGGAATCGGAAAGTTCCAGCGGATTGAGTTCGCGTTTTCCGCCTGCGTAAATGATTCCCGTCACTATGGAAAAGATGCACAATACCGCATAGAAGAGCGCACACAGAATCAGAAGTATTCCCCGTTTTTTTAACATAACCTGTCACTCTTCTTCCTGTTTCTGCGGACCGTTATACTGCATGCACAGCATGGTCAGATCATCAAACTGATCCGCGTCTTTGACAAATTCATCCACGGCAATCCGGATATTGCTCAGTGTTTCGACAACCGATGCGTCCGGATTCTGATTCAGCACCTCATGCACTCTGTCCGTGGTGAACATCGTGCCGTCTTTGGAGGCAGCCTCAGGCAGACCGTCCGTATAGATAAACACCTGAGTTCCCGGTTCCAGTTTCAAAGTATATTCATGATATCTCACATCTTCGATCACACCCAGCACGAAGCCGTGGCGGTCTCTGATCATTTCATATTTTCTGCCCGGATGGCGGATATACGGATATTCATGACCGGCATTGGCGGCCGTCAGCTCACCGGTTTCAAGATCAAGGACACCAAGCCATACCGTGACAAACATATCCTCCGGATTGTTGGCGCAGATCTGCTTATTCACAATCTCCAGGGCTTTGGCGGGAGACGGATGTGCGTTGACCACATTGCGGATGGTGATCATGGAGCTCATCATGAACAGAGCGCCGGAAATACTCTTGCCGGAAACATCCGCAATCAAGAATGCCAGATGTGTGTCATCAATCAGGAAGAAATCATAGAAGTCGCCGCCGACCTCTTTAGCCGGATCCATGGCCGCATACACATCAAATTCCTTCCGTTCGGGGAACGGCGGGAAGATATTGGGCAGTGTGTTTGCCTGGATTCTTGAAGCTAGCGAAAGCTCCGTGCTGATACGTTCTTTCTCAGCGGTGATCCTTTCGATTCTGCGCACATGGTTTTCAATCGCTGTGATCATCTCCATGACATCAACGGAAAGATCGCCGATCTCATTGCTTGAGCGGATCTGCGAAAGATTTTCCAGAACTGCGTCGGCTTCTTTTGTCTCTCTGTAGGTGCGGATATTCTTCTGAACGATCTTCAGCGGCTTGAGCACGAAGAACTGGATCAATGCCAGACATGACAATGCCAGCATCAGCTGCACAAGGACCGTGAACACCATCCAGAATCCCGACAGATCCGCAATCTCCGCCTGCAGTCCCTGAAGGCTGAATGTCAGACCGATGAAAGCCTCCTGGCCGTTCACATCGCCGAGGTACATATAATAGTCAAGATAATTGCCTGCCAGAGCCAGAGCACCGTTTTCAGCTCTTGCATTTTTCATTGCATTCATCTGCTGTTCATTATCTTTGACCGAGACGGTTGTGCCAAGCACATATGCCTCCTCATAATCATTGCCGCGCGGTTTTTCCTCGTCACCGGCGCTGAACAGGAAGAATTGTGTTTTATAGTCTTCATCCGCAATCACCGAGAACAGATAATCGACACTGTATGCTTTCTTGATTTCATTGATGCGGGTGATAAACCATGAATAGGCGACCTCCGCATAAAGCTTCTGATCTTCCGCGCTCATTGATTTCACATCGCTCTCATCCAGATACTGCAGGGAAAGACCGGGATATCTCTCAGCTAGAAGGTCCGCCTTCTCTGCGGTCCGGGTGCCTTTCTGATAGGTGACATCATATTCGATATCCATTTCATCGGCATGTTCATGCCAATACTCCAGCAGCCATTCATAAGCCGGATAGTCATGGATTGCCGATTCGGTCTCTGATGCGACAGCCGCAGCCTGGCTGCGGGTCTGCTCACGCACCGCGGTTGAGGAGATGATTTTCACGCTGACAAAAGCGATCAATCCGATCACAGCCGCACTGAACACGAAAAGAGCTGCGACTTCCCAGATCAGTGAGATTCTGATTCTGTCTTTCAGCTTCCGGATATGGCTGCGAGTCTGTTCAAGTGTGCTCATGTGTTTAACCTCAAACTGATGATACTTCAATCATTGCCCTTTTTCACGGCATCTTCTTTATAGATCGTCTGGAATTCATCTTTCATGGAGACTGTCGTCAGGCCCATTGCCTCGCAGTCCTTCTGAAATGACTTTGCGGTTTCAATGTTTCCGTAATCACGCTCTGTGTCATCGCACAGCAGCATATATCCTCTGCCGCCGTGATTGAGCGCATATTGGGCCATGGACAGATCGCCGGAACTGTTTCCAAACACCAGCAACGGCGCCTTGCCGATTTCATCAATGATGGAGAATACCTTGTTGGTCTTCTGGTTTTTGGTCACAAGATTGCCTTCCATGAGAACCTTGTCATCAGCTTTGAATGAATAGCTTCTGCCCTGTTTGTCCCCCTGTCCGGAAGCTTCCAGCGAGAAGGTGCTGCCGATCACATTTTCCGAAAGAACCCATTCATCCAGAGTTCCCTCGATCACTTCCCTGACCTGGGCACGTTCCGAACCGGAGCTGATAAAGATTTTGAATCCATTGTCATGAAGATATTCGACCAATGAGACCATGGGCAGATAGAAGCCTTCCCCATAAGTCATATTTTCAAATCCGAATGCGGGCTCAGCCATAAAGTTACGCACATAATCACGGTATTCCTCCACGCTCATCCCGGCGAATGTCTCCGCCTCCATCTGGGCGGTGGAACGCGGTGAATCAGGTTCGGGCTCATGGTTCTGCGCGGCTTTTTCAAACGCTTCGGCATATTCACGCACATCATCCGCTGCTGTATAGGTGTCATCATGAAGCACTCTGTACATGAACAGGCAGTTGTCGAAATATGTCGGGAACAGTTCCCCGAACAGCGTTCCGTCAAAATCAAATACTGCGATCCGGTCTGTTTCCGGCACAAATGTATCCGCCTTTTCGGCCGTGACGGATTCCACATAATCCATGATTGAAATCATCGCCGGGGAATTCTCCGTCCAATAGGGTATGGTCTTAACGGCTTCTGATTCTTCCGGCGCTTTTTTGCATGCCGTGACAAAGCAGAGGCAGAGGGCCAGTATATATACGGGTTTTCTCATTTTCATGGCTGCATATCGTCCTTTCTATGATGATATCAGAGTGAAACTGATGAAGGAAATCCTCTGATCTCTTATTCCTTTGGTTCACGGTGGGCTTCTCCCCAGTCGCACATCTGATCCAGAATCGGAATCAGGGATTTTCCTTTCTCACTCAGCCTGTATTCTACCTTCGGCGGAATCTGGGCATACTCCTTGCGAATGATCAGACCGTCCGCCTCCAGTGCTTTCAGGGTATTGCTCAATGTCTTGAAAGACACATCGCCGATATAGCGTTTCATCTCATTGAAACGCACAACCTCATAACAGGAAAGGGTATAGAGAATGAACATTTTGTATTTGCCCTGGATCAGAGACATCGTATAGTTGAAGCCGGTATCCTCCAGCCTGTGATCCGCAATGCATTCAATCGCCATATCGCTTTCCTCCGGGTAAGTATATTACTTAAATGTTCGTACTTGATATCAGTTTATCATCTAAACTAAATTTATAATGCAATATTTAAAATACAGACAAATTGCTTTGATCAGGAAGGAGAAAAGATAATCATGAAAAAAGATTTGGGTCTGGTTCAGGCAGTCTACCCGATGCCGGTGCTGATGGTTTCGGCCTATGATGAAAACGGAAAAGTCAATGCAATGAATGTGGCGTGGGGACAGATCTGCGATGATGACAAGATCATCCTCTTTATCGGGGAAGGAAAGAAAACATGGCTGAATATCAAAGCCAGCAAGGCTTTCACCGTTTCCCTGGCTGACAGAGATCATATGAAAGAAGCTGATTTCCTGGGCATCGCCACCGGAAACAAAATGGAGGACAAATTCGAGCGCACCGGCCTTCACGCTGAAAAGAGCAGCAATGTGAACGCTCCCATCATCGATGAATTCCCTGTTGTCATGGAATGCGAACTGCTTGAATTCCTTAACAGCGACTATGTGTCCGGCGTTGTCGGAAAGATTGTCAACGTGAAAGCTGAAGAAGCGGTTCTGGATGAAAACGGCAAGGTTGATCCTTCCAGACTGAACGCATTGATTTTCGATCAGTTTCGCAATGGCTATTATGTGAGCGGTGAAAAGGTCGGCCAGGCATGGAATGCCGGCGTGCCGCTGATGAGAAAATAATCACTG
The DNA here is from genome assembly GCA_902761625.1 of uncultured Erysipelotrichaceae bacterium. GTDB lineage: Bacteria > Bacillota_I > Bacilli_A > Erysipelotrichales > Erysipelotrichaceae > Bulleidia. The sequence goes on along the minus strand of CACWLH010000064.1, from coordinate 2,723 downwards.
ACCAAAGACGGTAAACAGAAGCATTTCTGTTTGCCGTTTTTCTTTCGCCCTGTACCGTCTGTGCACACCGGGAAATGAAAAGACAGCTGCCCGCTGTCTTCATCATTCATCAACCGGATTGTTTAAGGTTTTACAACCTCAATCTTTACGGTTCCTTTGGTTTTTCCTTCGGCTGTCACCAGCATTGCATAATCACCTTCCGGCAGGGTGAATGATGATGAATCCTGTCCGGTCAGATTGAGGGTCGTAATAACATTGCCGATGATGACGTCCTCCGGTGTGTCCGGATCGCCGAGAATCACTGTCGCTTCGGCAAACTCGAGCTTCATTGTGCCTTCACTCAGATCCGCATTGACATTCACGATTCTGTCCTTGCCCACACCGAATTCAAACGACTCGCCGTACTTTCCGTCAACCGCGTCGATCTCAATGGTATATTTGTCAAATCCGCCGCTGAACACAATCGTTCCGTTGCTGCAGCCGCCCGCAAGCATTGCAAAAAAAGCCATGATCAATACAAATACCTTTGCCTTCTTCATACTGATTTTCTCCTTCGCTGATTCTATCCTAGCAGAATTTGCACGCCTGTGTACAGCCGGGTTTTCCATCATCACTCATGTCACGAACGCATGTTCACACTCTGAAAATCTTAAGCACGGAAACGTCGATACCGCTCCATTCTTTTTACCAGATTTCCTCATGATTCTGATTGAACGCTGCCTGTTTATCGCATTCCTCACGCAGCGCCGGATATACATCCGCGATTTTTTCCAGAACCGCTTTGCGGTAAAGCGGATAGGCAAAGGAAATCCCTGTTTTGCCTTTGACCGAAAACAGAAATGAGTCATATTCGGTCAGATTGTGGCGGATGTAATTGACCGTCCAGCGCTGAATGGTTTTTTCATCCGGACTGAATGCTGTATTTTCCCATTGCCCGGTGTAGAGATACCAGTTTCGTTTTGCGCTTAATGCGAGCCGTGTCACCTTCTGAAAATCCATTTTTTTCACTCTGATTTTTTCAATTGCTGCCAAAAGAATGGTCTTCATTTTTTCCTGCTTTGTCTTTACCGCCCGCTGCGCTCTTTCCTGATGCGGTTTTCTTTTTTCAATACGCTCCTGAAAATCCTGTTTCTTCTCCGCCTGTGTCACATCACTTTCCTTCCAGAGATACATTTTCATACGCCGGCAATGCGGATTGACGGAAATCATCGGTTCTGGCAGCAGCTGTTTCATCATCGCTTCCGTCCAGCCTCTTTGTTTCAGTTCGGTTTTTGTCAGATAGTTTTCCATTTTTTACAAACCTCTCTGATTCTTTATTGTTCATAAAGCCGCAATTTCTGCGGTACCGTCCGGTTGCTTCATTGAATTCACAAAGGCAGTAAAAAAGAAAACTCCCGTACAGAGTCTTCCCTTATGTTCACTGAATTTCGATCACGTCCAGATCATCCGGAATCCAGAGCCTGCCTCTGTAATACTCTGATCCTTCTGATGTATAGAGACGCTTGCGGTCTGCAAGATTCCTGTCTTCGGTATGATACAGAAGCAGATTTTTCACACCGAGCCGCTCAGCCAGTTCACAGGCATCCCGGACCGTGGAATGGTGCTTTTCATAAGGATCGAAAATATCCGCCTGAGAATACAGACAGAATGCCTCATGAAGCATCCATTCACTTCCCTTTGCATAATGTTCCACATTGGCATTGAGCGGTTCATCTCCGCAGCAGATCAGTTTCTTTCCGTTTCCGCAATCCATGCTAAAGCCATATTGCTTTGCCTTGGTGGACTGTATGTCAAAGAATGTGAAGTCATGACCGGTGATATTCATCGTTTCGCCATCGTGCACCTCCGCCAGATGCAGTCTGTCATCGATGAATGCGGACTCCTTTTTCAGCAGCAGCTGATCAGCCATCTCGCGGATCAGCGCAAGGACTTCCCGGTGCGAATAGATATATGCCTCACCCTGATAGTCGCCATGGTTCATGAACTGACAGATCATCCGGACCATCCAGATGATTCCCATCAGATGATCGACATGTTTATGCGTCACAAAGATATGGCGGATATCCATCCAGTCATAACCGGCATGTATTCTGGTCTTTCAATATAGTTCATGGCACCACTTCCGAAATTGTAATTTTTTAAGTTTCGAACCTGTGTTCTCAGTTTGCTCATATCTGTTTTGTCTGCCAATGTGAGTTTTCTTTCTCGGCAGTTCAGCTTTTGATGACGAATATGATGATTTTGCGGCCGAGTATTCGCCTTGATTTCGACCGAGTATTTGGCCTTATTTCAGCTGAGTGTTTGGCTCTAGTCAATAATGTGAAAGGACGCTTACTTACTGCGAAATGCAGAAAATAAACGTCCATAATCAACGTGATATTTTATTGTCTATCAGTCCTCGAGTTTTGTTCCTACAGTAACGAGTTCTATTGCTACAGCCACACAGGACTCTTTTCGAGGTGTTTTTCCACGCTTCGACCAGTCGGTCGAACCGTCGGTGAAATGCTCGTAAAAGTGCTTATAATAAAGGATTTCTACGAGTTCAACTTTTGCAGCAACACCACCGTTTCCACATGCCCCGAGACACCATTATGAATGTCAATGGTAAAGCTGAATTAATTATAATAAACTGAAATATATCTTGATTTCAGTTTTGATATCGTATCTGCTGTTCTTTGATCATCGGATACCGAATCAATGCTTCTCCGTCTGTTGCCTCTTTG
>CACWLH010000063.1 GCA_902761625.1 uncultured Erysipelotrichaceae bacterium | reverse complement strand
TCTGGGTTCGATTCCCAGAGCCGTTTTTACTCTTTTTAGAAGAAAAAGAGCTGTCTTTCCTTCCGATTTTTCATCGGAGGTTTTTTAACAGCCCCTTTTGTTATGGAGCCAAAGAAAAATGCCTCATGTGAGGCATCACAGTCCAAGCAGCGTTGCCGCATTGGTGCCCATGATCTTATGGCGCTCTTCATCGCTTAAGGGCAGGCTTTCAAACAGCTGCACATATTCACTCTGATCCGCCCATGGACAGTCGGTTCCAAACAGAATGCGATCAGCCGTGAACAGATGAACCATATCCATGAATTCATCTCTGCTTAACAGCCACGGCTCGTTTTCATTCCAGTGTCCGTCATCCAGACGGTGCACGGGATACAGCGAGAAGGCGGTATCAAGCATGGCATTAGTATTGGCAAGTTTCAGAGAGACTTCCTTCCAGACGTGCCAGCCGCCCATATGGGCAAGCACAAATTTCAGATCCGGAATCTCTTCGCATACGTGCAGACACATATCAGGGGAACAATGCACAACCCCCGGAAAGCCGATGTCATCTCCGGCATGGGTGATCGCAAACAGACCGAGCTCCGCGCACCGTTTCAATATGTCCATGGTTCTGACATCATCCAGATCAACTCCCTGATAGACAGGGTGCAGCTTGATGCCTTTCAGACCGAGCTGTCTGATTCTCTCTAACTCCTCATACCAGTTTTCATATGCCGGATGCATCGCGCCGATCGATATGACGCCTTTGTCTTTGAATTTCAGATTGTTTTCATAAGCGACCGTATTGATCTTTTCCACCTGATGCGGCTTTGTGGCAACCGGCAGAACGATCGAATAATCAACGCCCGCCTTTGCCATCGAAGCGTAAAGACCCGCGTTTGTGGCGTCGCTTTGGGGTTCCACATGGGCCGCATGGGCAAGTGATGAGACGGTTCTGAATGCGATCGCATCCGGGAAGGTATGTGTGTGAATATCGATGATCATAAACAAAACCGATACCGGCAGCCGTGTGACTGCCGGTTCCTTTCTATTAACGCAATGAATTGAATCGGATGGATTATTCTTTTTCGCCGAGTGCTTCGCTTTGCGGTACGAGAACCTTTTCCTCATAGCAGGCAAACGCGTCATCAACGACTTTCTGATCCGGTTTCGGTGTGAACAGGGATACAACCGGAATGATGATGAGACCTGCGATCATGCAGAAGGCGCCGGCGTTGATCGGGCTTTGCAGCAGAGTCGGGAAGGAGCTTCTGACCAGCATGTTGGCAAGCATTACCACGGTTGAGAAGATGAAGCTGACCCAGACGCTGATTCTGGAAGCGCCTTTCCAGTATAAGCCATAGAGGAACGGAGCCAGGAAGGCGCCTGCCAAAGCACCCCAGGAGACACCCATCAGCTGGGCGATGAAGGTGATGTTTGACTTGTACTGAATGATTGCAATAATCACAGAGATGGCAATGAAGACAACGATCAGCGCTCTCATGATGAAGACCTGTTTCTTTTCATCCATATCCTTGATGACATGGTCCTTGATCAGATCAAGCGTCATTGTGGAGCTTGATGTGAGAACCAGTGAGGAAAGGGTGCTCATCGAAGCGGAGAGAACCAGAATGACAACGATCGCGATCAGGAAATCGGGAAGTCCGGATAACATGGTCGGGATGATGGAGTCATAACCGCCTGCAGCGATATCAATCTGCGATGAGAAAAGTCTGCCGAAGCCGCCCAGGAAGTAGCATCCTCCGGCCACGATCAAAGCGAATACGGTGGAAACGATGGTGCCGGTGGAAATGGACTTTTCACTCTTGATGGCATAGAATTTCTGTACCATCTGGGGAAGTCCCCAAGTGCCGAGCGATGTCAGAATAATGACACCGAGCAGATTGAGCGGATCCGGTCCGAAGAATGAGGCGAATACGCCCGGTGCGGTGGAAACCGTCTCATCTGTGACCTGTGCAAGGCCGTTGAGAGCTGCCAGGAAGCCACCCTGGCTGTTGAGCACTGCCATAATCACGGCGACGATACCGAACAGCATGATGATTCCCTGGATAAAGTCATTGATCGCGGTGGCCATGTATCCGCCGGCGATGACATAAATGCCTGTCAGCACAGCCATGACGATGACACAGATGGAGTAGTCAATATTGAATGCCATTCCGAACAGACGTGACAATCCGTTGTAAAGCGATGCTGTGTAAGGAATCAGGAAGATGAATGTGATAACACTTGCGGCAATTTTCAGAGCGGTGGAACCGAAGCGCGCCTCGAAGAACTGCGGCATTGTCGCACTGCCGAGATGCTGGCTCATGATTCGGGTTCTTCTGCCGAGAATGACCCAGGCGAGAAGGGAACCGATCAGCGTGTTGCCGATACCGATCCAGGTGGATGCGATACCGTATTTCCAGCCGAACTGGCCGGCATAACCGACGAAGATAACCGCTGAGAAGTAAGAAGTTCCGTATGCAAACGCCGTCACCCACGGGCCGACTGAACGTCCGCCCAGAACGAATCCGCTGACATCCTTAGAGGAGTGTCTGTACATGAAGCCGATACCGACCATGAGTGCGAAGAACAAGATCAATAAAGTTACCTTAAAAAACATAATCTAACCCCCAATTGGCTTTAACGCTTCAATGCGTTAAAGCATCAACCTCCTAAAGTATACATGCTTGTATGATAATTGGCAAGCAGTTTCTCACATTGAATTTAATACTTTAAAGTGTTAGAATAAAAAGTGGAGAAAGCATATGAAAAATAATCTTGACACGTTTGAAATCAACCAGCTGTTTGATGCGATTCTCAGTCTGGAAACACAGGACGAGTGCAGACAGTTTTTCAAGGATATCTGCACTGTGAACGAGCTTGTGACTTTTGCCCAGCGCTTTGATGTGGGCATCCGTCTGCTTGAGGGCAGCACATACCAGGAGGTTTCCAGATCAACCGGAGCGTCCACCGCGACAATCAGCCGTGTGCGCAGGCTGCTCAACGACGATGAGCGCGGTCTTGAGATGGCTGCCGAAAGAATCGGCAAAGGAAAAGCGCAATAGAAAATAATATCCGCTCACAGCGGGTATTGTTTGTTTCAGGGATAAAAACATGATCGACTTTACAATTCATACAAAACAGGATCTCATCGATGCCGTTGCCCATTTCGGCTTCCTGCCGTTTTTCGCCAACGGCATCGAAGGCTTTTCAATCGAGGAGCATTGCGCCCCGGAAGTCTATTTCTCAAATGAGCCGGGCGTATGGGAATGGAAGGGACCGGTGGTCCAGGAGACAAGAGCCGCCTATGGCAAATTCTTTGAAAAGAAGGCAGGCTATGTGACAAAGCAGTGGTTTTATGACTTTGCCAATTACCGCCGTGACGGCTATGACTTTGACGCCCGCTTTGAGGACGGCCTAAGCACATACGAAGACCAATATCTTTATAATCTGATCGCGCAGCGCCATTCCATTCTTTCCAAGGATCTCAAGGCGATCGGCGGCTACGTGAAGCCAAGAACAAAAACACCCGATTCTTGGGAACCGCGCAAAGGCTTTGACACCCGCATCACACGGCTTCAGATGCAATGTTATGTGCTCACTTCCGATTTTGAATATGAAACCGACAAAAACGGAAATTTCTATGGCTGGGGAATTGCCCGCTATGCCACACCGGAAGAGTTTTACGGAAAGCGGTGGGCCGACAAGGTGTATCAGCGCACTCCGGAAGAATCTTATCAGCGCATTCTGAGAAAACTGAAACGGGTGCTTCCCGGTGTGGATGAGGAACGCATCCGCAGGCTGATCGGCTGAAGTGATCAGCTTTTTTCTTTGTTTTACAGAAACGGGAATCATATTAAAAATTGATACGGATATTCCATTCGTACAGACTTTCCGAGATGTGAGATAATGTTGCGTGCAGAAGGGGATACTCATATGCAGAATGATTTTGGAAACGGAAAAATCTGGAAGGTGATCTTCGCCCAGTCGGTGCCGCTGATGTTTGCCCAGCTGGTTCATCTTTTATATAACGTGGTTGACCGCATTTACATCGGCCATCTGGAAAGCATCGGCTCAATGGCTCTGACCGGCATCGGTCTTGCCTTTCCTTTGACCACATTGATTGCGGCATTCACAAATCTCTTCGCCACCGGCGGCACACCTTTGTTTGCGATCGCCCGCGGACAGGGGGATGAGGATAAGGCTGAGACATTGCTTTCCCAGGTGTGCGGCAGCCTCGTGATCGCATCGGTGATTCTCTTTGTCATCAGCTATCTTTTCCGCAAGCCCATCCTTTATGCCTTCGGGGCATCGGATGCCTCCTATGTCTATGCGGATCAATATCTGAAGATCTATCTCTGGGGCACAACGGCAGCGATGCTCTCGACGGGTCTCAACGGCTTCATCAATGCGTCAGGCTATCCCCGCATCGGCATGATGACCGTCTTTCTCGGCGCATTTCTGAATCTGATCCTGGATCCGGTGTTTATCTATTTATTCCACATGGGTGTGGCAGGGGCTGCGCTGGCAACCGTGATTTCCCAGATCGCCTCGGCCGCCTGGGCATTATACTTTTTCATCAATGCCAATGCGGTCTACCGGATTGAGCTGTCAAAAATGCTGCCGCGTCTGTCTGTGCTGAAGGAAATCATTCCGCTTGGCACGGCGGGATTTGTCATGCAGGGCACCAATGCGGCGGTGCAGATCATCTGCAACATCGCACTCAGACAATATGGCGGCGATCTGTATGTCGGCGTGATGACCGTTCTCAATTCCGTGCGCGAAATCCTTTCACTGCCCGTGCAGTCGATCTCCCAGGGCTCCCAGCCGGTGCTCAGCTATAATTTCGGTGCGAAGAAATACAGCCGCATCAAGGAGGGCATCAAGGTATCGACCCTTGTCTCATTTGTATATACCGCAATTGCCTGGCTTGCTGTGCTGATCTTCCCGCGTCAGCTCATCTCGATCTTCACAAACAGCGCGGAAATGATCGAAGCCGGAACAGGGGCGTTGTATATCTACTTCTTCGGCTTTATCTTCATGACCCTGCAGTTTGCCGGCCAGTCAACCTTTACATCGCTGAAATGCTCCAAGCGGGCGGTCTTCTTCTCGATCTTCCGCAAGGTGATCATAGTGGTGCCTTTGACGCTGATCCTGCCGGCCATGGGCTTCGGGGTAAAAGGCGTGTTCCTGGCTGAGCCGATCTCAAATCTTGTGGGCGGCGCGGCCGCATTTGTTACAATGTATCTGACGGTTTACAGAAAATTCCCCGCCGACGGGGAAACCGCACATATCTAGGAGGGAAGAAATGAAACAGAAACTGATCCGTATTATCAGCGCCGTTTCGCTTTGCGCACTTTGCGGCTGCGGAAGCATTTCCCAGCAGGTCAATGACTGGAACGGACATATTTCGGGAAATACCTACACGATCGATACCTTTGACAACTACGGCACCAAGGTATTGACCACCCATGGAGACCGGATTGATGTATCCGGCAATGTCGTGCAGGAGGAGACTTATTCCAGTGAGAACGGTTCAACCGGCTATGTCAACACATTAAGCTCCGTCATCACCCTGAACATCGACGGCTCGCAGATGCTTACCTGCGGTGACACATGCATCTTCTATGAGAAGGGACTGATTCCCGATTATGATTTCTCCGTCAACGAAATCAATTCAGAATCCGATTCCATTACCGATGCGCCTTTGATCAGCGGTATTGTCAACCGCGTGAAAAACAGCTTCGGCAAGCCGGTGGTTGTGATCATCAAATCGCAGACCGGTGTTCCGATCTATGCCTTCTCCGGACGCAAGGTGACATGGTCCATTCCGGCCGATCTGCCCAAGTTCACCAAGCTCATGGTTGACAGCAAGGCCCTCTATCTGCACCGTGCAAATTTCCAGATCATCGACAAGGCTCTGATTGATGAGCAGGTGAACGGATGAAAGTGATTCTTGTCTCCGATACCCACGGAAACACCGAGGTTCTGGATTATCTGCGCAGAACATATCCGGACGCGGATGCGTTTGTGCATTGCGGCGATCTTGAGATCCCTTATGAAAAAGCATCGGACTTTATTGCCGTGCGGGGAAACATGGACTTTGATCCCGAATATCCATGGGACAGGGTGGAGGAATTTGAAGGCAACCGTGTGCTGATCACACATGGCCACGGATATCTCAAACCATGGGAGCGTGATGACCTGACTCCTTTGGCAACAGCCGCGAAGCGGAATGGATGCAGCGCTGTCTTCTTCGGCCATAACCACATCAGTGTTGATAAAATGTGCAATGGCATTCATATTCTCAATCCCGGCGCAATCAGCCGGCCCAAGGATTTCCGTTTTCCGTATCCGACCTATATGGTTCTGAATATCACAAAAGACGGTATCGAAGCCCAGAGAGTGGTATATCAGCCTCAGGAAACACGATAATTCTTGTGCATGTCACGTGAGTTTTCTAAAATGGAAGTAAGAAGAATCGAAGAAATGAGGGGAAGCTCATGTTTGAATTTTTGAAGAAATTATTCGGCCGCAGAAAGACAGAAGAGGAGACCGTCATGGAAGAAAACAAAGTTGAACTGACACCGATCGGCGCAGATGAGGAACTTAAGGACATCGAAATGCCGGCGAGCCGCTATACAGAGGAATATGCTGAGTTTGTGGATTCACAGATTCCGCAGGAACCCGAAAGAAGTCTTGCGGAAGAGATGATGGATGATCCGTTTGCGGATGTGGCTGCCCAGGATGAGGACTTCGGTGTCCCTGAAAACATCGAAACACCAGAGGCAACTCAGCCCGAAGCAGAAGCGGAAGAAGAGAAGAAGTCCCTTGAGGAGCGGATGAAAGAAGATCCCTTTGCCGATCTTTCCGCTGAATACGAAGAAATTGAATGAAAATGAAAAACACCGTTCCGGATCCCGGAACGGCTTTTCTTATGCATGAGTGATTATTTAGCCCTGAAACGGGTGCCGACCTGTTCGCCGTCCATCAGTCTGTAAAGAATGGCGGGATCAGAACCGTTGATGACATATGTGTCGATGGATTGCGCCGTGGCAAGATCGGCAGCCTGCAGCTTGGTGCGCATGCCGCCTGTGCCGCGTCTTGAGCCCGCACCTCCGGCAAGCTCATAGGTCTCATCGGTGATCTCATCGATTTCACTGATCAGTTTCGCGTTTTTGAACAGACGCGGATCACGGTCATAGAAACCGTCGATATCGGAAAGGATGATCAGACGGTCCGCACGGCACAGAATTGCAACCACCGCTGACAGCATATCATTGTCGCCGAAGAGCTTTTCTTCCGATTCGATTTCGGTATAGCTGACCGAGTCGTTTTCATTGACGATCGGAATGACGCCGAGTTCCAGCAATGCTTCAAAGGTATTGGCCAGGTTTTCCTTCTTGACCTCCTGGCGGATATCTTCGGCATTGAGCAGAATCTGGGCAACGGTCTTTCCGTATTCCCCGAAGAATTTATCGTATAAGAACATATTCTCGCACTGACCGACGGCTGCGGCTGCCTGCTTCATGCGCATTTCCTTCGGCTTGCCGCCAAGATGAAGCTTGTTGGCTCCCACCGCGATGGCGCCGCTTGAAACGAGAATCACTTCATTGCCCATGTTCTGAATATCGCTCAGCACGCGGGAGAGCAGTTCGATTCTGCGCAGGTTGGAATTGCCGTTTTCATTGGTCAGGGTGCTTGTGCCGACTTTGATCACAATGCGGTTTTTTCGTGCAGTCATATGTACGTCCTCTTTTTCTTTGCATAAGATTCTACCATAAGGATGGTAATAAAACGATTGGAAACTCATGTGATACTATAATGGCATGAGAAAAATTCTGTTTCCCCTGTACATGAATGCAGACAAAGACGACTTTTCCTTTTATGAAAAGGCTTTTGCGAAGGAAGGATTCCAGTTCGCACAGGCATTTGAGGAAAAGCTTCTTCTGCGTGCGGATGCGGTTCTCCTCTACGGCAATGAGGAGATCATGCATGATGAGACAAAGGCGTCTCTTTTGAAAACCGCCCTGGAACGCGATGTGATGGTGATCCTTGTGCATGCGGACAGGATGGCCTCTTTGAAGGAAACAGAAGGGGTGATCGATGCGGCAAAGATCAGTTTTTCGGACCTGAAGACATTGATCGATGAAAGGCAGAAAGATATCTTCCGCAAGGCTGAACCGCCCGAAAAGGGTTCGAACTTTCTGAATCTTTTTGCCATTGCGCTCACCGCTCTGCTGGCGGTACTGCTCATCTGGAAAGGCGCATCCATGGCCTTTGAAAATGAAACGGTATCCGTTGAGGCAAAGCGCATCAGCACTCAGACAGAACTGGCAGTTGTCAGAGTCTATGCGGTCGGCTCAATGAATGACGAGGCATGGCGGGGATGCGGATTTGCGGTCAATGATGACGGATATATTGTGACAAATGCCCATGTCGTTGAACATGCGGCGGTCAGCTATTATGTCATGTACCGGGAAAACCGCTATGAGGCAAAGGTGGTTCAGATTTCAGAAGATGAGGATATTGCCCTGATCCGTATCAATACGCCGACCCGCTACAACCTGCGCTTTGCGGATATTCCTCCCGAAAGGGATGATCCGCTATATACGGTCGGCTATCCGGGCGATCAGAAGCTGACTGTGCTGGAAGGGAAATCACTCGGCGACACGATCCGCTTTGAAAACGGCGTTTCCTATATGCCCATACAGATGGCGCTGAAATCCGGCATCTCCGGCTCGCCGGTGCTGGATGAGGAAGGCAGGGTGGCCGGCATTGCTTCGGCGGTCAGCACAAAGGACGAGAATCTTTCATTCATGGTATCCAGCGATACCGCAAAGGATTTTCTCAAGGATTATCTGTTCATAAGCAACTGAAGCCGGCTGAATGATCAGCCGGTTTTCAAAATGCCCTGATTCTTTGAAAGCATATTCAGAGCTCATGCATGTATAATGAAAATGACAAAGGAAAGAACTTATGGAAAGCAAATACTGGAGTGAGCTTGCCCAGCTGGAAGAAGGGGCATGTGAGGAAGCGTTTCAGCGCATCCGCGAGCTTTACTATTCTCTTCTGAAACATCTCTATGACAATCCCAGGGACATTCCCGATTTTCACATTTACTTCTCACTCAATCAGAAGAATGAGGAGGAAGGCCTTGAAAACGGCTATGAAATCGCAATGCTCAGCAGAAGAAGCCGCGAGATCACGGAGATGGTTGTCCATGATGTCACCGAGATTCCCAATTTTGAAAATTCCTACACCTGGTATCAGGACAATGTGTTTGTGATCTTTGACTACTGCGGCAGCGCCATCACCCCGCTGCAGTTCATCACCCGCGCCTTCTATGAGGAAGTCTATAAACAGATGTACTTCTACGGGATTGACCGGGTCAATATCGTGCATATGAATGAGCTGATCATCTCCGGCGGCGTGGTCGAGTTCTTCTATGGCTTCTACAAGCTTGATATCAATTTCCTGATGAACCTTTCAGCGGAAACCTATGAGCACAACTATGCCGACTGCCGGATCATCCTTCCCCGCAACGGCAGCCGCTCCACCCGCAGGGGAATGAAACAGGGACTTTCCGTGGCATTCAGTGAGCCAGTCAGCTTCAGCGTGGAAAACCGCAGACAGATCCGCAAGCTGCTGGAGCTTTCAAATGAATCGCTTGCCCTGGTTGTGGATGAAAACGGAAAGGTGAGAGGTCTTTCTGATAAACACTCCTTCCCCAATGAATGCGAAATCCGCATCCGCGGCCATCTGTCATGGCGCATCCTTTATGAAGGCATGCAGAATATCGCCTATTACAATGCCCGCTATCATATCGGCTCCTCCTCAAAAAATGCGCTGGATATCAATGATCTGATCAGAACGGTGGATGATCAGCTTTCACCGGTTGAAATATCAAGGATTGCGGATCTGATCACATCTGCGGCTCATCAGAAATACGGCACCATTCTCGTGTTCGGAAAAAGCGATGACATTCATCAGGAATGCGAACGGCTGACCGATGCCGGTATGGGCATCAGCATCGTGCCGCTTTCGCTGGACCGCCAGAGGGAAATCCTGCCGAGCTTCATGGCCATCGACGGCGGACTTCTGCTGGATACCAAGTGCTGCTGCCATTGCATCGGCGCAATTCTTGACGGGGATGCCGGCAAGGGCTCCATGGCCCGCGGGGCAAGATTCAACTCCTCCCTCAACTACATCCGCAGACGCAATGCGATGGGACAGAATTTCCTCGCCATCGTCATTTCAGAGGATGGAACCACCGACGCAATTGTTCACGAAAAAATCACACGGCTGAACGTCTAGACACCTTGAAACGTTTCAGCGCGCAAACTATAATCTGAGTAACGAAAGACGGGCGCATTTCCCGGACTGTTTGTTCATCATTGGCCATAAATCACAGGATGTCTTAGCCATCCATTGTTGATGATCTCCCGGAAGGAGGCAATGATGAGTGTGTATGACTGCATCCGTGCAGCATATGCACCACAATTTCTGCCTGCATATGATCATGCTCATGTGCAGGCTTTTTGCACATTATGCATGTTTTCGTGACGCATAATGTTATAATTTCGTACATGGACAGAAAAACTGTGAAGTGAATCACAGTGTGATACAGGATCTGATCCGGAAGGAGCAAGTATGAAGAATGCGAAACGGGTAAAATGGGGCGACAGAAAAGACGGAAAGAGAGTCAGCGCGCCCGGTCTGCAGACAGTGATGACGGCACTCATGCCCAAACGCACTGAAGCCGAAGTTTATCTCAACGACACCATCGACGCGACAAATCTGATTGCGTATCTGGACAAGAAAAATGAGGGAAAGACGGACAATAAGATGACCATCTTCCACTGCGTGATCATGGCCCTTGCCAAGATGGTTTACGAAAGACCTTTGATGAACCGTTTCATCCAGGGATACCGCATTTATGAGCGCAATGAGATTTCCCTCTCATTTGTGGCCAAGCGCAGATTCACCGACGGTGCTGAGGAAACACTGATGTATATGGTTATGAATGAGACCGATACGGTCAATGAGGTTTCAAAGAGAATCATCGGTGACGTGGCCGAAGCGAGAAAAAGCGAGCATTCCACCGGCGGTGTCGATGAACTGCTCGACAAGTTCGCAGCCTTGCCGCGGCCGTTGCTCGCAGGCAGCGTCAGACTGATCCGCTATCTTGATTTCTGGGGAAAGAATCCCGATTTCATCACCGCGGGCGATCCGAACTATTCCACGATTCTTGTCTCCAACCTCGGCTCGATCAAATGCCCGGCCGTATATCACCATCTCAACAACTACGGCACCAATTCGATCATGGTCACGATCGGAACCCTTCACAAGGAAGAGGTGCTGATGCCCGACGGACACAAGGAAATCCGTGATGTCATCGACATCGGTGCAACCCTGGACGAGAGAATCGGCGACGGTTTCTACTTTGCCAGAAGCCTGAAGCTGCTCCATTATCTCTTTGAGAATCCTGAGCTGCTTGAGCGTCCGCTGAATGAACCGAGCGGATTTGATTACAAGTAAGAAAACAGAAAGCCTGCGGTCATTGGCCGCAGGCTTTGTCTGTTCATTTCATTATTTGCCGAACCAGCTGGCCAGTTTCTTGGCAACCGCGGCAAAGTCCTCGATGCCCTGATTCAGGGTGTCGAAATTGATCTTGTCAAGACTTTCCAGAGATTCGCGTCCCTGTTCGGTCAGCTGACTGATCTCCTCCATGCTTTTCATCATGCGCGGCAGAACAATCGAACCGGTTGCGAAAACAACAACGATCAGCGCAATGCCAAGCACACTCAGGATGATGCCCAGGGTATGGCGTCTGCGGTTCATTCTGACCAGCTCCGCCAGCAGCTCGTGATCAGACATTAAGTCCGGGTTTTTATTATTTTTCTCGCTCATATGTTTTCCTCTTGCATTCATTTTAGAACATAAATCGATGAACCGGAAACAGGTTTGTTCAGGCAGGACAACATTTTAATAAATCAGACGGTTTTATACGCGGGCTGCAAAACACTCAGATATGTCTGCCGATCTGTAAAAATATGATGCTGATATGAATATGATTCTGTATGGATATGAATTAAGATTTGCTTTGGCCCTCGCAGGGCATACATGTCATCGTTTATAATCAGTATAAAGAAACACCCGAAAACATCATTTGAAAGGATGGAAACAACATGCGAAGATTTCTGATTGCGGCACTTTCAGCACTGGCGCTTTCCGTTTGCGCCGTGTCTCCTTTGACCATCAAAGCGGCAGAGGAAAAAGAGGGCGTTCTTCTGGGTGAGGACGGCAAAATCATTTCTGATAAGGATCAGTCCTTTATCACCAAACAGCCGGAACATTACGAAGTGAATTATCCCGACGGCGTCGAGTTCCATGTGGAAGTCAAAGATCCTTCCAAAGTGAAATCCTGGCAGTGGTATATGAGCGACGGATACAATGTTTTCAAACTTACCGGCACAACCGCCACCACTGACACACTGAAATTCATTTCCTCCCAGCAGGATGATCCGGTTGAGGAATTTGTCTGTCTGATTGAAACCACGGATGGCGAACAGATTGTCTCCGAGGCGGGCTCAATGACCGTCATCAATCCGGATGAGAACAAAACAGTTCTTTATGTCGGCGACTATGGACTGGAACCGGGAGAAAGCCTGGATCTTGCCGATACAACTATGGGCAGCGGCACTGTCACATTTGATCCCAACGGCATTGACATCACCTTTGAGAACTTTCAGCTCGACAACAGCGTGAAGGAATATGACAATGCGCTGTCTGCGGGCACAGGTCTCTACTTCTGCAGAAGACATTCCAAGGAACCGGAATATCATTTCCATTTCAAAGGCGACTGCAGCATTCTCAACACCCTTTACGATCCCGAATACAACGCGGGCGGTGTAGCCTTCAACGCATACTTCGGTACCGCCGACAAGAGCGAGCATCCCGTCATTGTCATTGACGGCGACGGAAAACTGAGCATTGCCGGGGGCTCCAATATCATTTATACAGACGGTGAAGTGACTGTCGGGGCGGATATGAAACTCGCCACCTATGGCGAATATTTCACCGACGGCATCTCATGTCACACCCTGAATGTGGAAAAGGACGTTACGCTTGAAATCGAATCCCATGGAACCGCGATCCATACCAGCGGTGACATTTACCTCTGGGAAGGCTCGAAGGTGAACATCACAGCCGCTCCCCAGCGGGTTTCCGTCGGTGCGACTGCCAAGGATATTGTGTGGATGCTCGGCTCCATGCATGCCAAACAGGCGGAGCTGAATATCACCGCGCTTGGCAAGGCGGAAAACTTCGTGCCGTATGGATCTTATTTGATGCTGCTGGACGCCATTGCCATGAACGGCATCGGCGGCGTTTATCTGGATCAGTCAAAAATCACAATCGATATGTCCACGGACAGCGATGAGGAATTCGCAGCCAACTTCAACGGCATCGTCGGTGTGGAATCCTCCAACGGCATCGATCTGACGAACAGTTCTTCCATTGAGATCAAAGTGAACACTCCGGCATCAACCGGCGCGGCAGGCATTTCCGTGGGCGGCCCGGTCAATATCGAAAGAGACAGCAGCGTCAAAATCGATATCAGCGGAGCAGGGGAGACATTCGGTTTCCTGACCGATCAGAAATTCACGCTTTCCGATTCCAGCGCGGATGTGAAGGTTGTCTCCACAACAGGTGACAAAACCTATGGCGTTGTCAACGGCGGTACGGAAATCAAACAGAGTTCGCCGAGCTACTCATTCCATTCCGTTGCCGAAGGCGGTGTGGCCCTGGCTGCCAATACCGGCGAGGTTACCGATGAAATCGTTGATTACAGTTCAGAGACCTATGAGGGCGGCATGATCACACTTGGCTCAAAGTCAAAATACCAGACGCCGAATAAAGCAAAAACAGCCCTGTACTCCATTCCGGGCTATGGCGGCTATATCAAAGCGGAATCCATCGCTGATCCTTCTGATGCCGCAAAACCGGCATCGGAAATCCTGATCGGAGTCACAAAGACAAGCATGCTGACCATGATCCCGTACTTCATTATCGCGGTTGCGTTCGGTCTTCTGATCGGCTTCAACAACGGCAGAAAAAACAAAAATAAAAACACAGTCAGAACCGTAAACAAAAAGAAGAAGTAATCTGATCAAAGAAGAAGTTCAGAAATGAATTTCTTCTTTTTCAGATCTGATAAAAAAAGGGGCTGTTAAAAAACCTCCAGTAAATACTGGAAGTTAAACAGCTCCTTTTTTCTTGTATTTGTAAGATGATTTAGCTTTCTGATTCACAGA
>CACWLH010000062.1 GCA_902761625.1 uncultured Erysipelotrichaceae bacterium | reverse complement strand
TTGACGATTTATCAGAATGACAAAGAAATTCTGAAACAGAAGGTCGAAGTGAAGCAGGGCGACGGCAATGACAACATCTTCGATTTCAATTTCGAAGAGCTGAGCGTCAAAGCCAACGACGTGATTTCGTTCATGATCTCTCCTGATAACAACAACGCATATGATGCGGGCAGACTGAGCGTCATAATCAGCGATACAGCTGAGGAAGGCGAACCTGCACCGTATCCTGAAGACAGAACAAACAACACAGTGCTGTCAGAAGACTTCGGTGAACCGGGCAGTGAAGGCTGGTACTACGGTTACAGCAAATATGGCGGTGCAGAATTCACTGCGATCCTGAACAAGGATGGCAACAAGTATACGGGAGATAACGGTCTTGAGCTGAAAGCAGACTTTGTCCACCCGGGCCCCAATGGCGATCACAGTGCGGCATATAAATGGATTGTCGCGAAAGACGGAAAGATCCAGGTTGAAGGTGAGTATACCAAAGAACCTAACAGCACAGATCCGAAAGCAGACGGTGTCACATTCAGAATCGCACTGAACGGTACGGAGAAATTCTTTGTCGGCGGTCCGATCTGTACAGGCGGAATCACAGAAGCTCAGACAGTCACATTCGCTCAGACAATGGAAGTCAAAGCAGGAGATACACTGATCTTTGTGATCTGCCCGGAAGGCAACAATGCCTATGACGGAGGCAGACTCAGTGTGAGAATCAGCGACGCCAAGGATGAGGAACCTGCAGCAGAGTACAAAGTCTTCTATGAATATGATCAGGAATATCCGCAGGCGGTAATGGATACACTGCCTTCGGATGATCAGACATACGCGGACGGAACGGAAGTTACACCAAAAGAACCTTCATCCACAACTGTGGAAGGTGAAAACGACAGCAAAGCAGGCAAGTGGACATTCAACGGCTGGGATGCTGAGAAAAAGACAGTCAAAGCGGCTGATGTCACATTCACAGGCAGCTGGACATTCACTTCAGATGACGAACCTGTAACAGAGTATAAGGTCAGCTATGAATATGATCAGGAATATCCGCAGGCGGTAATGGATACACTGCCTTCGGATGATCAGACATATGCGGACGAAACGGAAGTTACACCAAAAGCACCTTCAGCTGTATCTGTGGCAGGTGAACTGAACAAGGAACCTGGCACCTGGGATTTCCAGGGCTGGGACGCTGAAACAAAAACCATTCAGTCAGCTGATATCAAATTCACAGGCACCTGGAAATTCACTGCAACAAGAACAAACAATACGGTTCTGTATGATGATTTCAGTAATACCCAGGGCGAAAACGGCTGGTACTACGGTGCGTGTGACTGGCAGGGCAAAGGCTTCGAAGAGCTGCCTTATGACGCGGAAAACAACAGATATATGAACAACGGCGCCAAGCCTGAACTGAAACCTGACTTCGTTGAACCGGGCAGCGGCAGAAACGCAGCGTACAAGTGGATTGCCGCAAGAGACGGCTCAATCAAAGTCAGCGTTGAGTATGTGAAATCCGTAAACAATGGAGATCCGAATGCGGACGGAACTAGTTTCCGTATCTTCCTCAACGGGCACGAAGAGCGATATTTCGGAGATACAAAGGGCAATTTCGCCGAAGAGCGTAAAGTTGCCTTCGAGCATGATTTCGATGTCAAAATGGGCGATGAGGTTATGTTCGCAATTGACCCGGAAACGAATGACAGCTGGGACGGCGGTCGTCTCAGTGTTGCAATCTCCGCAAAATGACGTTATGTTCAGCCTGAGTCCGGCGGATGAGCCGGGTTCAGGCTGAGAACGGGATTGCAAACCAGACCAGTACATCAAAAAAACAGGTATGAGTCAGAAAAGTCTGAATTCATACCTGTTTTGTTATGAGTTACCTGAGGGGAGGAGGTACTTCGGCTTCTGTTTTCGGGATGGCTCGACTGTAAGAGATATGGCTGATTCCATCAGCATTCTCTTCAGAGGGAGCTGATCCGGGTTTGATCCTCAGTTTCCGTTGTTTTTATGAAAAATGGAGTTCCAGCGCATTTTCACACGTGCCCAGAATTTCCGCTCTCTTGGAACGGTGATCCGCACGCCTTTTTCAAACATGAGATGGCCGTCCTTTTCAATCCGGATGACACCGGTAAGCTCTTCATCATCAAGTCCCGCGCTCACTTCATCCGCGAGGGTGGAGCTGATCACGGGTGCGTTGCCGGTTTTCATATCCTCGATGATTGTTTCATCACTGTGGATTTCAACGGTTTCATCATGGTCGGAATAATGAATGACAAGACTGTCGAGCAGATCGCCTTCTGTGACGACGGTCGTCTTCTCATATGCCTGAAGACCGTAGAGAAGTGCGGAACTCTCATTCAGATGGCCGTGAGAATCAATATCATCCTCATCGCAATGCGCATTGACTCCTACCAGCTTCATGCCGTTGATTTCCGCCCACCAGGCAAGGCAGTGTCCCGCTTCGTAGGTAAATCCGGTTTTGGAACCGATCAGCCCGGGCAGGCCGATATTGAAGTATTCCGCGCTGTGCCATGTGGTGGAGCGCATTTCGATTCCTTCCGGATACAGCTGGGTCGGTGATGAGGTATATGTCTTTGAGGAGAAAATCTCGACGAATTGTTCATTTTTGATACAGTATGCCAGCAGTGCGGCGATATCGCGTGCGGTGCTGTAATGATCATCATCATGAAGCCCGGTGCTGTTAATAAAATGGCTGCTGTTCATGCCGATTTCCTGCGCCTTTTCATTCATCAGGGCAACATACTTTTCCACGCTGCCTGCAACTGTGAAGGCAAGGGCATTTGTGGCGTCCGCACCGCTGGGTAAAGCTGATCCGTACAGGGCATCCCTGACTGTGATTCTGTCCCCGGGCACAAAGCCGGCTACCGATGCATTCGCTTCAGCCAGGCCTTCAACCATCGGATCGGTGATCTCTATGATCTGGTCCATGTCATTCAGATGATCAAGCGCAACGATGACGGTGAGCATTTTTGTCATGGAAGCGGGATACATCCTTTCGTCAGGATTCAGTTCGGTAAGCACCTGTCCGCTTTCGATGTCATAAACATAAATATAATCACTTCCAAGTCCTTCATACAGGGAAGGGTCGGGTGTTTCTGCATATGCATGGACTGCCTGAGGCTGCAATAACGTCAGACTGATCAGCAGGGCAGGCAGGATTCTGAGTAATTTCTTCTTTCTCATACGCAGTATTCTATCCTCTTTAAAGGGGAAAAACAATTTAAGATCAGTCGATTTTAATATTGGTGATGTCATCGTATTTGTTGATGAAGTACCAGGAGTAAAGCACATTCAGATAATACTCCATACATGCATGAGAAGAGAAGTTTGCATAACGGCGGTATTTCTTTTCCTTGTCGGGCAGATACAGAGCCACATCGCTGAGCATGGCCAGCTCGCCAAAGCGAAGAGAAGTGAGCGTGATGGAAGGAACGTGATTCTCTTTCAGAATCCGCGCGCATTGCAGAGTTGATTCCGTGATGCCGGAAAAGCTCAGCAATAAGCCGCAGTCCTTTTCGCAAAGCGTCTGGGCAAGATGGCTCTGCTCGCCATAGACGGGAGAACTCAAAAACTGATTGAAGCCGGCCCGCATCATTCTTGCCTGGAAAGCAAGACCGGAGACAAATGCGTCGCCGACCCCGAAAATAACAATGCGTTCCGCATTCATCATCAGTCTGCCGGCTTTCTCAAAGTCATCGGTTGAAGCGCTGATCAGACTGCGCGCCTCTTTCAGCGATTCCTCAGTCAGTTTTTCCAGACGCAGGGCAATATCATTGATCCCGTCCTCTTTGTGAAAGGGAATGTTGGCATCGATTTCATTGATCAATTGGCGCTGCTGTTCCAGTTCGGCGGAAAAACGGATTTTGAATTCCTGGTAGCCGCTTAAGCCGATCCGCTTGCATAGGCGGATGATCGCCGCCGGAGAGGTGTATGTGTCCCGGGCAAGTTCGGCAGCGCTGCGGCTGAGGATCCGGTCTTTTTTCTCGAGAATGTAATTGGCGATTTCTTTTTCGTTATGGGAAAAACCGTTCTGTTCTTCCAGCTGTCTTATGATTTTCATGAGTTCATTGTATGTGAAATGAAATAAAATTTCATCCATTTTGAAATGAACGGATTCAATATTGAAAGTTCCTGCCAACTTGATCTGCGCGCATTGTTTTCACTTTTATGTTCCGATATATTTTTCTTGTCAATCAAAAGGAGAACAACATAATGGCAGAAAAGAAGCGTGTTAAAATCGTCACCATCGGCGGCGGTTCCAGCTACACTCCCGAACTTATGGAAGGCTTCATCAAGCGTTACGAGGAGCTTCCGATCCGTGAAATCTGGCTCTGCGATATCGAGGACGGAAAAGAAAAACTCGAAATCGTCGGCGCAATGGCGCAGCGTATGTGGGATGCCACCCCGTATGATGTCAAGGTCCATCTGACTCTCGACCGCAGGGAAGCATTGCCCGGAGCGGACTTTGTCACAACCCAGTTCCGTGTCGGTCTGCTCAACGCGAGAATCAAGGATGAGAGAATTCCGCTCTCTTACGGTATGCTCGGCCAGGAAACCAACGGTGCCGGCGGTATGTTCAAGGCATTCCGCACCATTCCCGTCATTCTCGGCATCATCGAGGACATGAAGGAATTGTGTCCGGACGCATGGCTGATCAACTTCACCAATCCGTCCGGAATGGTCACTGAAGCTGCGATCAAGTGGGGCGGCTGGAAGAAGACAGTCGGTCTTTGCAATGTGCCGGTCGGCGCACTGCTCAGAGAGCCTCCGCAGTTCGGTCTGACCGAAAGAGAGTGCATTCACCAGTTCGCCGGTCTCAACCATTTCCACTGGCATAAGGTATCTGATGCGCATGGCAATGATCTGACTGACAAGCTGATCGACAATATGTACGATCCGACAGTGGATGACGGCACACCGGCCAACATCTTCGATGTCAAGTTCCTCAAGGAACACCTCAAGCAGATCCAGCTGATCCCGTGCGGATACCACCGCTACTATTACATGCATGATGAAATGCTCAAGCATGCCATCGAGGAATTCAACACAATCGGCACCCGTGCCCAGCAGGTCAAGCAGACAGAGGCTGAACTGTTCGAGCTTTACAAGGATCCCAATCTGAACTACAAGCCGGAACAGCTTTCAAAGCGCGGCGGGGCTCATTATTCCGATGCGGCATGCGAGTGCATCTGCTCCATCTACAACGACAAGAGAACACACATGGTTGTCTCGACACAGAACAACGGTGCGATTGCGGATCTGCCGTATGACTGCATCGTTGAAATCTCCTGCATTATCACCGGCAAGGGACCGATGCCTCTGAACTGGGGCAGCTTCCATCCGAGTGAGAGAGGCTATGTCCAGCTGATGAAGGCGATGGAAGAGTGCGTCATTGAAGCAGCCATCACCGGCAACTACGGTCTTGCCCTGGCGGCGTTTGAAATGAACCCGCAGGTTGAACACGGCCATGTTGCCCAGACAGTTCTGGACGAGCTTCTGGTTGCCCATGAGAAATATCTGCCGCAGTTTGCGGAAAAGATCGCCGAACTCAAGGCGGCCGGTGTCTATCCGAAGGACGAAGTTGTTCAGGAACTTCTCAAAGAAGGAAAGTAACCAATTAATAACCGGGGATCATCCCCGGTTTTGAATCACAGGAAAAGAGTGAATCATGGCATTTGAAATCAGTCACGACGTGCTGAAGAAATACGAAGGAAATGAAACCCATGTCATCATTCCCGAAGGCATCCGGGAAATCGCTGACTATGCTTTTTATGGCGCCCACGCCATGGAATATATTTCCATTCCCTCTTCCGTAAAAGAAATCGGCATGAACGCGTTTTATGACTGTGCCAGCCTCAAGGAGGCGGTATTGCCTGATTCACTCTTTTATCTTGGCAGCGCCGCATTCGGCAGATGCTTTGATCTGAAACGGGTATGGCTGCCCGATTCCTTGACCTCTTTGCCGCGGATCGCATTCTTTCAATGCGAACGTCTGGAACAGATCCGCCTGCCGGAAAAAATCAACCGGATCGGCAGGGCATGTTTTGAGAAATGCCGCAGCCTTCATGTGATCGTACTGCCGGAAACACTGAGAATTCTCGAGGACAATGTGTTTGATGAATGCACGCAGCTCGAGGCGGTTTTCCTTCCCGAAAATCTTGAGGAGATCGGAAACAATGCCTTCATCGGCTGTGAAAATCTGCGAGAGATCCGCCTTGGATCAAAGATCAGAAAGATCGGCACCGGCGCCTTTGAGACAGGCGGAAGCCTGCAGCTGAATGTGCCTGAGGAAATACAGATCAGACCGCAGATGTTCGACAACCGCTGGAATATGGACTGGCGCACCGATACGGCAAGCAGGCTGGATGAAAAGAAATATCAGCTTCATGATTCATATATTCCCTCATTGCGGCTGAATGAGTGGAAGCCTCTGGCCAGGGTTGTGCTGGCGGTGAATTATCTGGAGACCTACCGCGGACCTCTGGAAAACTATGAATCATGGATTCATGAACATACGCAGGAGCTGCTTGAGATGATCGTCTCATCAAAGCGCTATGAGGCGCTCAACAAAGCCCTGGCAAACAATATTCTGGATGCGGATCTGATTCAGCCGTATCTGCACAGAATCAATGACCGCGACGAAAAGGCGAAGCTGCTTGAAATGAGCAGAAATCAGAAAAAGAAGGATGATCTTCTTTCCATGGATCTGGATGATCTGTTCTGAAAGGGGTAAGCGGATATGGATGAGGAACTGATTCAGATCAGTGAGGAAATCTTTGCATATATCAGAAGCCAGCTGACTTTTCATCTGCGCTTCATGGATCTCGCCCTGAACAATTATCAATTGATTCCCGACGCGCTGGAATACCGCTGTGACGGGAAGTTTTTCCATTATCCGCCGATTGCGCTGATCAAGACATTCCAGAACAATCCCAACGAGATGGTCAGAGGCTATCTCCATGTTGTGCTGCATTCGGTTTTCCAGCATCTTTATTTCTCGAAAAACCGGCGGATGTCACTCTGGAATCTGGCTGCGGATATCGCCGTGGAAAATGTGATTGAACAGCTCGGACTGTCATGCACGGAAACAACCGCATCAAAGGAAAAACAGAGACAGATCGCAAAGATACGGGACAAAGTTCCCGAATTCACAGCCCAGAAGATCTACCATTATCTGGAAGATCTTGAAAGCGATCAGATCAAGCTGCTCGCACCGGTGTTTCATTTCGACAATCATGAATGCTGGTATGAAATCCGCGATTCCATCGGCACTTCCGAAACGCTCTATGGCGAAGAGGACCGCGACAATCCTTCCGCTTCCAGCGGCAACCGGTTCGAGGGAGCCACCCATGACACCGGCGAATCCCGCGAAGGGGAGGATCCCCATGCGTCGCAAGAGGAAATCCGGCAGATCCGCAATGCTCTGAAAGACTGGAAGGAAATCACGGAAAAGATCGAAACCGATCTGGAAACATTTAACCGCGAAGAAGGCGAAAAGGCGGAAGCACTGGTGCAGTCGCTCAAGGCGCTTCACCGGGAAAAATACAGCTACAGAACATTCCTGAGAAAATTCATGAGTCCGGGCGAAAAAATGAAGATTTCAGATGAGGACTTCGATCTGATCTTCTATACATACGGCCTGAATCTCTACCGCAATCTGCCTTTGATTGAACCGCTGGAATATCAGGAGATGAACAACATCCGCGAGCTTGTCATCGCCATTGACACCTCCGGTTCGGTGCAGGGGGATATCGTGCAGGATTTTCTGCAGAAGACCTATAACATCTTTCAGGAAAAAGAGAGCTTCTTCTCGCATTTCCGCATTCACATCCTGCAATGCGACATGATGATCCGCGACATTGCCGTGATCACCACCATGGCGGAGTTTGAAAAGTATATTGAAACCATGGAAATCAAAGGGTTTGGCGGAACGGACTTCAGACCGGTGTTCAATTATGTGAATGAACAGCTTGAACAGAATGTGTTCCGAAGGTTCGGAGGTCTGCTTTATTTCACCGATGGCGACGGGGTTTATCCGAAATACCGTCCGTCATACCAATGCGCATTTCTGTTTCCCAAAGGAAACAAGGAGATCATCGTGCCGCCCTGGGCGATCAGATATTCACTGGAGGAGGACTGACCTATGCATATCAATGAAGCGAAAACACAGATCCGCAATGCGATCACAGCCTATTGTGCCAGAAATGAGAACGGAACATTGAAAATTCCGGCCCAGGCACAGCGGCCGGTATTTCTGGTCGGGGCGCCGGGCATCGGCAAAACCGCGATCGTTGAACAGATCGCAATGGAGATGGATCTCGGCTTTGTCTCTTATTCAATGACCCATCACACCAGACAGAGCGCCCTCGGTCTTCCCTATATCGTGGAAAAGGAATTCGGCGGAAAGAAATACAGTGTTTCCGAATACACGATGAGTGAAATCCTGGCCAGCGTCTATGATGAGATGGAAAAAAGCGGCAGAAAGACAGGCATTCTCTTCCTGGATGAAATCAACTGCGTTTCCGAAACCCTGGCCCCGAGCATGCTGCAGTTTCTGCAGTACAAGACATTCGGACGCCACCATGTGCCGGAAGGCTGGATTGTTGTGACCGCGGGCAACCCGGCGGAATACAATGATTCGGTGCGTGAGTTTGACATCGCGATGCTTGACCGTCTGAAGAAAATCGAAGTTGAGCCTGATTTTGAAGTATGGAAGGAATTCGCCGTGAAAACCGGTGTGCATCCGTCTGTTCTTTCCTATCTTTCCATCAAGCCGCAGTATTTCTACAGAGTCAGCACCACCATTGACGGCAAGAGCTTTGTGACCGCAAGAAGCTGGGATGATCTTTCACGTATGATCAGCGTCTATGAGGAAAACGGACTGGAAGTCGACCGCCATCTGATCAGCCAGTATGTGCAGGATGAACAGATCGCTTCCGACTATGCCAATTATTATGATCTCTACCGCAAATATCAGTCCGACTACCAGGTGGAACAGATCATTGACGGCACCGTTTCAGAAGATATTGTCAAACGTGCATCCGGTGCGAAGTTCGATGAACGTCTGTCCCTGATCAGCCTGATTCTCTCCTCGCTTGAGGATCAGATTTCTGAAACCATGCGTTATGAGGAAAGCATGAAGGAAATCCTTTCGGAAGTAAAAGGCAAGGATGCCCCGTATCACACCTTCATGAATGAGAGAGTATCTCACTGGAATGCGAAGTCGATGGAAACCGATATCCGCGCCAAAGTGGACAAGGCGTTATGCACAAGGAAGATCTATGAGGAGCTCGCAAAAGTCCTGGAAGTCAATGACACGAAAGAGACATTGAAAAAAGAACTCCGGATCCGTCTTGATTCATTCAAGGAAATGAATCAGAAGGCGCAGAGTTCTCTGGATCATACATTCCGTTTCATGGAGAAGGCCTTTGCGGCAGGACAGGAGATGCTCATTCTTGTTTCCGAGCTGACCATCCGCCCGGATATTGCGGAATATATCTATGCCCATGGCTGTGAGAAGTATTTCGAATACAATGACAAATTGTTGTTTGAGGATCAGAAGAGCACCCTGAACAAGCGCATTGAAGACCTCAATCTGCTCTCCATGGAAGAGATTTAAAGATTGTCCGGATTGTAGCTGTAAGCTGACATCATGCCATAGGATGCCTCTTTGTAAGCCAGCGGCTTACCTGCGAATTCCATCATGCATTCGCGTCCGTTGTCGGTATGGTTCAGAATCTGATCGGTGAGCTCCAGCGTGTCTATGAGATATTGCCCGTTGAGCTGCACCGGCGACTGCCAGCGGTGGCCCGGATAGATTCTGAGATTCTCCATGTTTCCGAACCGTTTGGTCAGTTTAAACAGCTCCTGTCTGAATTCATGCAGGGGCGTGCATCCCTCAATCTGCATCCAGAGCATTCCCGAACCGACGGCGTCTCCCGTAAAGAGGCGCCTGTTTTGTTTGTCAAAGAGGATAATACTGCCCGGCGTATGGCCTTTGCACAGAATGGTTTCGAGGATGATACCTCCAAGATCAAAAACATCCTTTTCATTGATCCGTTTAAACCATTCCCCGGGAAATAGTCCGTTGAACATATTCTGATAAAGAGGAAGGTCCGCCTCATGCATATATACCGGAACACCGGCCTCGTGGAACTGCCGCAGACCTCTTCCGGCATGATCGGGATGACCGTGGGTGATGATCACTTCCAAAGAAAGATCCGTCAGTTTTTTCACGGTATCGTAAAGTTCTTCGCTTTCCTGAAGCGTGTCAATCAGAACGGCCTTCTTGCGGCCGATCAGAAGATAGGCATCCACATTCAGTCCGGGTTCTTCGGTTTCATTGATTTGAAACAGATCATAACGGATCTGTCCGACGGTAAGTTTACTCATAACAGGAAACCTCCTTGTGAGTATCGTAACACAGTGGACAGATATGGTAAGATTGTTTCAATTCAGAAGGAGCTGCTTATGAAAAAAATCGCTAGTTTTACGGTGAATCACCTGGTCCTTGAACCGGGCGTATATGTTTCAAGAAAAGACCGCTTCCACGATACGGTCATCACCACATTTGATCTGAGAATGACCGCACCGAATAAGGAACCGGTCATGAACACGGCTGAGATCCACACCATTGAACATCTCGGGGCCACTTTTTTAAGAAACCATGAACAGTGGAAGGAAAGAACGGTCTATTTCGGCCCGATGGGATGCAGGACCGGATTCTATCTTCTGCTGGAAGGGGATCTTGATTCGAAGGATATCGT
Organism: uncultured Erysipelotrichaceae bacterium; assembly: GCA_902761625.1. Lineage (GTDB taxonomy): Bacteria > Bacillota_I > Bacilli_A > Erysipelotrichales > Erysipelotrichaceae > Bulleidia. The sequence goes on along the minus strand of CACWLH010000062.1, from coordinate 3,901 downwards.
TGATCTGATGATTGAAATGTTCACGTTTGTCCGTGACTTTGAGGGAGAGATTCCCGGCGCAAAAGCGGATGAGTGCGGCAATTATCTGGATCAGAATCTGCCCATGGCACACTGGCTCGCAGACAGATATCTGGAAAAGACATTGAAATGCATAGATGAAAAACATCTGAATTATCAGGAGTGAATATATGAAAATCGGAATCATCGGCGCAATGGACGCCGAAATCGCATATATCCTTTCAAAGATGGAAGGAAAAAAAGAAACCGGCAAGGCCGGACTGCTGTTTACGGAAGGCACCATCGGCACAACCGATGCGGTGGTTGTGAAATGCGGAGTGGGCAAGGTCAATGCGGCTTTATGTACACAGATCTTGATCGACTGCTTTGAGATCACCCATCTGCTCAATACCGGTATTGCCGGCTCTTTGAACAATGACATCAACATCGGCGATGTGGTTGTCTCCACGGATGCCGTCATGCATGACATGGACGCGGCGGTGTTCGGCTATGCGCCGGGGGAAACCCCGGGCATGGGCGTGCAGAGCTTTGAAGCGGATGAGACACTCAGAAAGATCATCATCGATGCGATTCACAGAACCGCACCGGAAATCACCGTGTTTGAAGGACGGGTCGCCACCGGTGATCAGTTTGTTTCAGCCGGCGCAGTCAAGGAAAGAATCCGGAATGTGTTCCATGCGGAATGCACGGAAATGGAAGGGGCGGCGATTGCCCAGTGCGCATTTGTGAATAAAGTGCCGTTTGTGATTGTGCGCTATATTTCAGACAAGGCGGATGAAAGCACCTTTGTTCCCTATGTTGAATTTGAGGCGCAGGCGGCTGCCAATTCCGCAAAGCTGACCGTTGACGCGATTAATCATATCGGAAAGTGAAAGGCAGATGAGTTTCCGGGGGCTTGGAAAAACAGAAATCATGATTGCGGCGGCACTGGCGCTGACTGTACTGGTTGCCCTGGTGTTTTCAGCCGCACTGAAATGGAGCCGTGAGCGCACAAAGAAAAACCGGAATGCGCTGATCAGAAACGCGGCTGTATTTCTTTTCGCATGCATTCTTCTGCTTTCCGCACTTTCCCTGCCGCCCTCAGAAACAAAGACGGAATATGCATTTGATCTGAATGCGGTTGCGGAATATACAGACAGCCCATATACACAGATCAATGGCAATGTGCCGTTTTTCACGGAAGAAGAAAAGAAGCTTTCCTCCTTCGTTCAGTTCAGTGAACTCGACTCACTGGGCAGATGCGGGACGGCCATGGCCATGCTTGATAAAACAATGATGCCGAAAGAGGAGCGCGGAGAAATCGATTCGGTGAAACCGAGCGGATATCATAATGCGGTTTATGAGGATCTGATTGAGGACGGGTTTCTTTACAACCGCTGCCATCTGATCGGCTTTCAGATGAGCGGCGAAAATGCCAATGAGAAAAACCTGATCACCGGCACCAGATATATGAATACCGAAGGCATGGAACCCTTTGAAAATGAAACAGCATATTATCTTCGCAGGACCGGCAATCATGTGCTGTACCGCATCACTCCGGTATTTTCGGGCAATGAGCTGGTCGCGCGCGGCGTGCTCATGGAAGCTTATTCCGTTGAGGACAAAGGCAAGGGCATCAGTTACTGCATCTTCTGCTATAACGTGCAGCCGGGCATTGAAATTGATTACGCCAGCGGCACAAGCAGACGCGCTGAATGAAAAGAAGGTCAAAATAATGAGTCAGTCTGCGCAAACTGGACTATAATAGCTGATGTTACAGGAGGAAGAAATCATATGAAAACATTCAAGGCAATGCTCACCGCGGCCGCACTGGTCACCATGGTCGGCTGCTCCGGCTCATCCGCAGCTTACAAGGCAGGCACATACACAGGAACAGCGGAAGGCCATAACGGCAATGTCAGTGTTGAGGTCACTGTTTCCGATACTGCAATCACTGCCGTCAAGGTCACTGAGCAGGCTGAAACAGCCGGTATCGCGGACGGCGCGCTGAACACAATTCCTGATGCGATCGTCAAGGCAAATTCCGCTGAGGTTGATGCGGTATCCGGATGCACAGATACATCCGAGGCAATCATCGAAGCGGTCAAGGCTGCTCTTGCCCAGGCAAAATAATCATCATTCATGCAAAACCGCACATTCTGCGGTTTTCTTTTTGAAAAAAAAGGTTTTTCACTTGGGCAATCCATGCCGCCTGTGGTATTCTTGACAATATGAAAAAATTCAGAATATTTGTAATCAATCCCGGCTCGACATCCACGAAGCTGGCGATATTTGAAAATGAGGAGAAACAGTTTGAATGCGATGTCTTCCATGACTCGACCATTCTCAGAACCTTTCCGACACTCAACGATCAGGTGGACTACCGTATGGAGGTGATCTTTCAGTTTCTGAAAGACAACGGCATCTCTCTTGAAGGAATCGATGCCATCGCGGCCAGAGGGGGAGGCTGCTATTCGGTGGTGAGCGGAACTTATGAAATCAGTGATCTGCTGATTGCGGATGCCAGAGCGAACAAGGGCAATCTTTATCACGCTTCGCTGCTTGGCGTTCAGCTGGCAAAGCGGGTACAGGAAATCTATGGCGGAAAGATGTACATGATCGATCCGACCTGCACCGATGAACTGCAGGATCTCGCCAGAATCACCGGCGTGAAAGGATGTTACAGACACGCTGCTTCCCATCCGCTCAATCTCAAGGCGGTATGCCGCAAATATGCGGAATCCATCGGAAAGAAATACAGCGATCTCAACCTGATCGCATGCCATATTGACGGCGGTATTTCCGTCACCGCCCACCGCAAAGGCATGATGGTTGATGCCATTGACGGCGCCGGCGGCGAAGGTCCGTTCACGCCGACCCGCATGGGCGGTATGGCCGTGACCGATGTGCTGCGCTTCCTTTATGGAAAACCGGCAGAGGAAATCCGCAATCTGTGTTCTGTGACCGGAGGCTTCTCATCATGGTTTGGCACATCCAATTCCGATTATGTGCACTCCCTGGTGGAACAGAAGGATGAAAAGGCGGTCATGATCTGGAATGCGATGATTTACCGCATTGCCAAATGCATCGGCGAAATGTCCATGGTGCTGCATGGGGATGTGGATGCGATTCTGCTGACCGGCGGACTGATGCGCTTTGATGACATCCGTGAACAGCTTGAGGAATACAGCGGCTGGGTTGCACCGATTGCCGTATATCCGGGCGAATATGAAATGGAAGCTCTCTCCAAAGGTGTTCTGCGGGTTCTCAAAGGCGAGGAAGAAGCGAAGATCTACAGCGGAAAACCGGTCTGGGATGGCTTTGACTGGGATCAGGACTAAACAGAAAAATGACCGGTGTTTTCAGCGGAAAACAAGCTGAAAATGCCGGTTTTCATTGTTTTTAAGATGTGTTTTATTGAAAAACAGACAGATTGGTAATATGTTGAAATTAGAGAAAGAAGAAGGAGAAAAAAGAATGGCAGCACCCAAACCGGTTATCACAAAGAAGTCTCTGGCTGATGATCTTGCGGAAAAGTACGGTCTGACAAAGAAAGACGCCGCAGCGGCGGTCAATGATATCTTTGACACACTGACTGATGCTTTGAAAAAGGGCGGAGAAGTTTCGATCAATGGGTTCGGCAAATTCACGGTTGTCAAAATGAAGGCCCGCAACGGCCTGAATCCGGCAACAGGTGAAAAGATCCGGATCAAAGCTTCCAAGTCCCCCCGCTTCAAGGCAAGCAAGACACTCAAAGAAAAAGTGAAGTAACAATTCTTTAAAAAAGAGAGATCTGCAGTCTCTCTTTTCATTTAAAAAATCCGAAGGTTCGGATTTTTTATATTATCCGAACCTTTGATAAATCCGAACCTTTTTTCATATTCGGCTTAAACACTGGGTTTTA